>DQXT01000056.1 GCA_011042225.1 Deltaproteobacteria bacterium
ACGGAAATCAAAGTGCATGTGACCGGCATCGTGCTGCTGAATCACAAAAATCGGTTTCGCTCCTGATTTTATGAGGGCGGCTTTGGGCTCCGCTGTCTTCTCAAAATCACGTTTTGCCCTGTATTCTTGAAGCGTTTTGTCCTTTTTCATGATCCCAGGATTTCTTGAATTTGACGCCTGAGAAATTTAGATAGACGCCCAATTAAACCCTTAATCTTTCAGAATGTCTTACAAATTTACCTTCAGGCCCTTTTCCTGAAGATACTTTTTAAGCTCCCTGATACCTATGGTGCGATAGTGAAAAACCGAAGCGGCCAATAAAATCCGGGCACCCCCCTGAACAACTCCCTGGTAGAAATCTTCCAGCGTTCCGGCCCCGCCCGACGCTACCACAGGCAGGTCAACTGCATCTGAAATGGCCCTTGTATACTCCAGGTCGTAACCGGTCTGGGTCCCGTCGCCATCCATACTCGTCGGCAGGATAACACCGGCCCCCAGTTCCTGACACTGCCTGGCCCAGTCCACGGCGTCTTTTCCCACCGGCTTGGTACCACCTGAGACCACCAGTTCAAATCCGGATGGCATATCCCTGTTCCTCCTGGCGTCAATGGCTACCGTCACCTTCTCCGGTCCGAAATCATTCGCTGCCTGCCGGACCAGATCCGGATCCTTAACAGCGGCACTATTCATGGATATTTTGTCGGCACCCGCATCAAATACCGATCTTATATCCTCCAAAGAGGAAATGCCCCCGCCGACCGTAAGTGGAATACTGATAACCGATGAGACCCTCCTGACCCATTCCAGCATGGTCTTTCGATTTTCCAGTGTAGCGGCGATATCCAGCATGGCCAGCTCATCAGCCCCTTCCTTTTCATAAAAAGACGCATTCTCCACTGGATCACCTGCGTCTTTCAGGTCCACAAAATGTATGCCCTTGACGACCCTTCCGTCTTTCATATCAAGGCACGGCATGATTTTTATTTTATTCTGTACTAAATTCATTATTTCTCCTTTCGTTTTTCGAAAATGCCCATAATTATTTTCTCATTAGCTTCATGGCCTTTGAATAAAGTCTGATATATTTCTCTCTTACCTTGCTCCATGTATAGTGTTCGTATATATTACGAACCGCGTTTATTTGCATCTCCCTTATTGTATCAGGTGAATTTCTAAAAACATTTAAGGCCCTGTTCATGCACTCGATAAGGGCATCGGTTGTAGAATCCTTAAAAGAAAAACCGTTAAAGCCTTCTTTTACCTTTATCAGACCGCCTGTAGTGTGGACAATGGGTATATTACCCATTAGCTGAGCCATAAAATCAGTGAGACCACAAGGCTCGTATCGGGAAGAAATTACAAAAAAATCCCCCGCGGCATAAATAAGATTTGCAAGCCCTGAATCATATCCTATCAGCAGTGCAAAACGCTCCTCATCAGCCAGGTGCTCCGCCAGGGATATCAATTGTTTCTCTATATCACTGTTGCCGCTGCCAAGGATTACCACCTGAATCTTCTTATCCTCTGCAAGCAGGTTTTCCAGGGCCTCGCCCAGTACATCCAGACCCTTCTGTTCGGAAAAACGGCTCACAACGGTAAACAGGGGCTGACTCGGGCTGTAATCAATAGCGCCATATGTCTTAATACCGCTAATGTCACCGAACATCGCTCTGATGACAAGCTCCTTTCTGCAAATTGATTTACCGGCCAAATCACCCCCGGCTGGATCAAAGGATGCAGGAAGTCCTAATTTTTCCGGATATTTCGGGCTGAACTCATCAGGATTGATGCCGTTTGTGATCCCTTCTATCAATATGCCCCTGTCCTTAAGGGTATGGCCCAGCCATCCTGTAAGGGCGTCAAGTTCTGTTTCCTGGAGTTCCCTCGCGTAGTTTTCGCTTACCGTATTTATAGGCGCATAAGCGGCACCGGCGAGAAATGGATTAAAGGAACCATTGAGGACAGCGTTGTAGACGACCCTTTGGGGAAGCCCGGTTACAACCATGGCAAAAAACAGGTCCGCCACATCCTGGTGATAGCCCAGGCCGGCATTATGTATGGTAAGCAGGGCGCCACTATCCTTAAAGTACTGCCGGAAGCCGTCAATCTCCCTCATCATGGCCGGAAGCACGCTTGTATGACCATCCTGACAATGGAATATATCAGGCCTGGTACCCGTGAAAATTGCATAATCCAGTACGGCCTTCTGAAGCAGGATATTCATGGCGAAATAGTCCAGGTGTCCCTCTCCTTTCTTATGACTGATATCAACATCCTCTTCTTCTTCTGTGTATAAATAGATTCCAAGCTTTTCGCTGAAGCGGCCTGCCTCTACAAGTATTATATCCACACCCTTCAGATTCCTGTGCCAGAAGCCCACACCTTCCCTGCGTTCTTCGCGTGCATAGTTCAAGTCTACATCGAACTGCGGGCAAAGGGTCCTGAAACCCAATTCTTCCGGGTCCATAAAACCGTAGCGAGGCATAAAGACTGAAACTTCATAGCCCGCACGCGCCAGTGATTCCGCAAGATCCCGGCTCACATCCTTTACCCCTCCTGCACCGGCTATCCCCCTGTACTCACGGGTCAGCATCCATATGGATTCAACATCATTCGGGTCTTTAAAATTCCGTAATACCTTCATGAAGCCCTCTTTTCTTTTTTGTTGGTGTTCAGCGGCCCCGGCCTTTTCGCCGCACATCCCGAATCTCTTGGCGTCGTCTTTTACTGTTTTGTTTTGAACTGCAAATGTGAATAACCACATCGCCCTTGTAAAGTAAAGCCAGTGAATTTATGTTGATGCTTGTTCTTTTGTCAATACAGTCGTTCGTAATATATTAATTTGTTATATTCAGGCCTAATGTTGTTTAGGTTTAGATTTGGAAACTAATGAGAAAGCCTGTTAAAAACATCCTGGATACAATTGGCAATACTCCACTCGTCCATATTTGCCGTATCAATCCCGGCAACAAGGTCACTATCCTGGCAAAGATGGAAAGCTTTAATCCAGGGGGCTCTATTAAAGATCGTATAGCCCTTTCCATGATTGAAAGGGCGGAAGAAAGGGGGGAGCTGACAAAGGACAGGATAATCCTTGAGGCAAGCAGTGGTAATACAGGCATTGGCCTTGCGATGGTATCGGCCGTAAAGGGTTATCGCTGTCTTATTGCAATGAGTGAGGCAGCCAGTAGGGAGCGCCGTCAAATCATGCGCGCATATGGTGCTGAAATCCTCCTGACCCCCGCCCGCTTCGGGACTGACGGCGCCATAGAGGCTGTGTACAAACTGGCACTTGAAAACCCCGACCGCTACTTCTGCACGGACCAGTACAACAACCCCGATAATACGCTGGCTCACTATCACGGTACAGCCACGGAGATCTGGGAACAGACCGGGGGCAAGGTGAATGTAATAGTGACCGCCATGGGGACCACCGGCACGCTGATGGGGATTACGCAACGTTTTCGAGAACTCAATCCAAAGGTAAGGATAGTCGGGGTAGAGCCATATTTTGGTCACGGCATCCAGGGGCTTAAGAATATGAAGGAATCCTACCGCCCCGGGATCTTTGACAAGCACCTGCCGGACGACATTGTCAATGTCCACGACGATGAGGCCTTTGATCTGACTAAAAGACTTGCGCTGGAGGAAGGGCTTTTTGTCGGAATGAGTTCAGGTGCCGCCATGGCGGCGGCACTTGCAATAGCCGCGAAACTGGAAAAGGGCCTTGTAGTCGTTATTTTCCCCGATGGGGGCGACCGTTATCTGAGCACGGATATCTTTTCAGTTCCACAGGTTGAGCAGGCAGATCAGACCAAGGCCCTGCAACTAATTAACACCCTTACCCGGAGAAAGGAGATCTTTGAGCCATTAAATCCCGGAAAGGCGGGGATCTATTCCTGTGGACCCACGGTCCATGAATTCGCCCACATGGGACTCTGCAGGAGGCTGGTGGTTGCGGATCTTTTGAGACGCATACTTGAATACCAGGGTTATGAGGTCACACACGTAATGAATATTACCGACCTTGATGACAAGACGATCCATGCCGCCCAGTCCCAAGGTGTAAGTCTCAAGGAACTCACAGACCTTTATACCCAGGCCTTTATGGAAGATATTTCATCACTGAATATCAGGCCTGCCGCCTGCTATCCCAGGGCAAGCGCCCATATTGAGGCCATGATTCAACTGACCGAGCGACTGGTTGATGCAGGTTATGCATACGTAAAACACGGTTCAGTATACTTTGACATATCAAAACTGCCTTCATATGGAAGGCTTTCCCGCGTGAGCCTTTCCGAAATTGACATTGGTAGGACAGTGGACCTGGATGACTACGAAAAAGACAGTCCTGTTGACTTCACGCTGTTCAAGAGGGTAACCCTGGATGAACTCAAAAGGGGATTAGGTTTTAAGACAAAATGGGGACAGGTCCGTCCGGGCTGGCATATAGAGTGTGCCGCAATGTCAATGCAATATTTGGGGGAATTTTTTGATATTCATACAAGCGGCTGCGACCTCATTTTTCCCCACCATGAAAATGAAATTGCAATTGCAATGGCCCTCACCAACCAGCCACTAGCCAGGACCTGGGTTCACAGCGAACTTATTTTGGTTGATGGGAAAAAGATGTCACGGTCAGCGGGTAATGTCGTTACACTACGAGATTTAATTAAAAGGGGTTTCACCGGAAGACAGGTCAGATTCTTTCTCCTGAGGACACACTATAGAAAGCCCATTAATTTCTCTTATGAATACCTGGAAGAATCCGCCAGGGCATTGAAACGATTTGACTATTTTGTATCTGAAGTCCAGGCCTTTACTATGGATAAAGTCTCTGCCGGAGACCCGAACCCTGATACTAAAAAGGCCTTGGAGGCCATGAAAAACGCATTTAATCTTGCTGTTAATGATGATCTCAATACTTCAAAGGCCGTGGGGACGATTTTCAGGTTGATCAGATATGTAAACCGGCTCATTGCCGCCCGGAAATTTTCTTCCCTGGATGCCCAAAATGTCATGGATACCCTGCAGGATGTGGATAAAGTCCTTGGTTGCCTGGATATTTCTATACCCAGACCAGAGCTAATAAAGAAAATCCAGGACTTGGTCTCACAGAGGGAAGAGGCCAGGAACTCAAAAAACTGGGACATAGCGGATACTATTCGGCGGCAACTCATGGATATTGGAGTGGAGGTAATGGACACTGAAAACGGGGTCCGCTGGAGGTGGATTAAGAGGGTTGTAACCGTTTAGGGGTTCAGAGGTTCAGAGGTTCAAAGTTTAACGAAAATCTGAACCGTTGATTCGTGAGTTCTGAATGGCTTGTGACGACATTAGTCATTGGTCATTGGGGAAATTGTGATATAAAATTGGAAAATTTGAACCCTGAACGGTGAACCCTGAACCTTTGAACCCTGAAAGGAAATTTATGCGCACATTTTTGGACTGCATTCCCTGTTTCATGATCCAGGCCCTGAGAACCGGTCGTCTGGCAGGTCTTTCCGACGAGAAAATTCTCAGGTTGCTGATAGAGCTGGGGGGGGAAATCAAAAAAATCAGGCTGGATGATCCGCCGCCCAAGACGGCGGTAATGGTGTATGACCTTATAAACAGATACACAGGCGAACCGGACGCCTTTAAGAGAGTAAAAAGGCAAGCGACCGATAGGGCACTCGCCCTTTATCCCGAATTGAAAAAAGAGGTCATGGAGGCTGAAGACCCATTGGGACTCGCTATGCGGCTTGCCACGGCAGGAAATGTGATTGATTTCGGCGTATCATCCAGTTATGACCTGGAATCGGAGATTCAAAAAATAATACACCAGCCTTTTGGGCGATGGGATGAGCAGGAATTTAAAAAGGCGATTAGCACGGCGGACTGGATCCTCTATCTGGGGGACAATGCGGGAGAGACCGTCTTTGACCGCCTTCTTATAGAGACCATGGGGCATAAGGTCACTTATGTGGTCAGGGAAAAACCGATTATTAACGATGCCACCATGGAAGATGCTTTAGAGGCCGGCCTTGATAAAATAGCATCCATCATTTCATCCGGGTGTGCCACCCCTGGTACTGTTTTGAGCCAATGCTCCCCGGAATTCCTTGAGCTGTTTAAAAAGGCACCTGTCATCATAAGTAAAGGTCAGGGGAATTACGAGACCCTGTCAGGATCGGGCGTACCTGTATTTTTCTTCCTGAAGGCCAAATGTGATGTGGTGGCAAGGCACCTCGGAGTAAAAAAAGGCGATCTGGTCCTTGCTTACAGCTCCTGAACGCAGAGTCCTTCGGGCGAATTTAAAAATCTTCGGCCCGGATTCTATGGATTTACACCGCTTAATACGTATTCATCTATATAATCCGTGGCCAAGAAAGTCCTATAATTTGAACTTAGCAGGTAATCTTGAGTACACAACGCGCGCCCGGCCATAGTGGAAAGGCGGTCCATCTTGCCCGTTCGGCGGGATCGGTGAGTATTGCCGTACTCTTTTCCCGCATACTGGGCCTCGTAAGAGAGCAGGTGCTTGCAGGCCTTTTTGGTGCCGGTACTGCAATGGACGCCTTTGTTGTGGCCTTTCGTATACCCAATCTCCTGAGGGACCTCTTTGCAGAGGGCGCACTGAGCGCGGCGTTTGTTACGGTCTTTACTGAATACGATCAAAAACGCTCAAAAGAAGAGATCTGGCGTCTTGTAAACAACGTCCTGGCGGTAGTCACTGTAGTTGTTTCTTTGACCGTTATTCTAGGAATGATCTTCTCCCATGAACTGGTAATGCTGCTCGCACCGGATTTTGCCAAAGTAGCCGGCAAGGTGGAACTTACCCAGCGGCTGACAATCATAATGTTTCCCTTCTTGCTGCTGGTCTCTATTTCGTCAGTACTTATGGGAATATTGAACACAAGGGGTTATTTCTTTATCCCCTCTCTGGCATCCAGTTGTTTCAATATGACCTCCATAATTGTGGGCGTAGGGCTTGCTCTATTATTGCCGTTGTTCGGGCAACCGGCCATAATAGGTATGGCGGTGGGAAGCCTGCTGGGCGGCCTTTCACAAATGGGGATACAGGTGCCTGCTGTTCTGCGCCAGGGGTTTAAAATAAAGCCGGTGACGGATCTGGCGGATCCGGGGCTAAGACACATAGGCCGGTTGATTGTGCCTGCCATAATAGGCCTTTCCGCCACCCAGATTAACATCTTTGTAAATACAAACTTCGCCTCTCGCTGTGCAGAAGGGAGTGTCGCCTGGCTGAATTATGCATTCAGGCTGGTACAATTTCCCATAGGGCTCTTTGGCGTAGCTGTTTCAATAGCAACACTTCCTGTCGTAGCAAGACTGGCAACCAGAGGAGACTACAAACTACTGGGTGATACGCTGGTTTCGTCTCTCACCCTGGCCTCTGCCCTTACGATTCCAGCTGCCGTAGGGCTATGGGTCCTGGCCGAGCCAATAGTAGGGCTTATCTTCGAACACGGCCGTTTTACTCAATCGGATACCTTTATGACGGCCCAGGCCCTGAGATTTTATTCAATCGGTCTCCTGGCCTATGCAGCAGTGAAAATAGTGGTGCCTGTATTCTATGCCCTTAATGACACACGATGGCCGGTAATAGGAAGTTTTTTGGCAGTAGCGCTTAATATATGCATCATACTTGCTACATTGGACAAATTGCAACACAGGGCCATAGCGCTATCCACCTCTGCCACCATGATATTCAATTTCATGCTCCTGGCTGCGGTGCTTTACAAAAAAATAGGCGGCTATCCTTCAAGAAGGCTTTTCTTGTCCCTGGGAAAGATTTTTCTGGCATCCGGCATAATGGGCCTGCTAGTATGGTGGGTTGAGATTCACATTGCAGGCGACCCTGGTATCCGGCTTTCAACGTTCAAGGTGTTTGCATCGATGTTATTGGGCATTGTCTCATACGGGGTATTGGCCTATGTCTTAAAACTAACTGAATTTACTGAAATCATTGATAAAATCATAAAACGAATCAGGTAATCCTATATCTCCCCCGATCTCACCATATTGCAGAGTAACTCCCTGTAGTTTATGCCGGCCTTCCTGAATCCTTGAGTACCAAAATTCATGTTTGCTTCAAGGATAAGAATTTTCCCCTGATGCTCACACATATCGAGCCCTACAAAATCGAAACCGCAGCGAATAGCAACATCCAGTGCCAGATTAAGGATATCTTCCGGGACAGGATCAAGCAGAATCCTCCCTCCCTTGGCCACATTGGTACGGAATTCTCCAGGGGTAGATTCCTTCCAATAGGCATGGACAACTCGTTTGCCCAAAATGACTACCCGGATATCCTTTTTCAAAGGGATATATCGTTGAATATAGGCTATTTTGGTCTTATGAAGATATTCCTCCAGCTCAGTATCGTTCTTAATCATAAAAACCCCGTCCCCTTTTGAGGACCCGACAGGCATTTTCCCTATACAGGGAAAGTCAAAATAATTAAGGATCTTAACTTTCCTTTGTTTACCATAGAACAGACGGGTCTCAGGTGTGGCGACATCCAAGAGATTAAAAAGAAGCGTTTGCTTTATCTTGTCACCCAAATGCCTATAACACTGCACGCTTGGAAAGGTCTTTTTCCCCATTGCATGCAGGGCATCGGCAAAAAATATAGTCGGGAAATAGATCTTAGAGGCATTTTGGATAAGGTTTCTCTCCTCTGTTGTATAATCCGCCAGGTTGGTCCTCAATCCGATAGAAAAAACCAATGGGCAGCGTCTAAGCTGGTAACCCAGAGCAATCCGCATCACTTGGCCATACCGGTTGATTTCCTCTGACATCCTGTGGAATCAGGGATCAAAGAATAATTTCAGGGCCAGATATTCAGGCGGCCCTATTCTTAAAAGCAACAGGTTTAATTATAACCGATTCCGCTGTAAAATCGCAATTTAAGTTTTATTGATACGGAGACTTTACACACAAAAAATTGTCATGCCTGAGGTTCGGGAGAAGATAGTCCTGGTTGGTATCAGCCATTAAACATTTTTCCAGAACCGCATCCTCGCCAAAGTCTTTTTACCTCCCCAACCAACCTTAGATCAACATCAACAGGCCTACCTGCTACTGTAAGATACCCGCCGATAAGCATCGCATCCGCCCCTGCCCAAAAGGCAAGACCTTGGAAATCCATCAATGCTGATTCCCTGCCTCCTGCAATTCTTATAGCCTTGTCCGGAAAAATCAGTCTGAACATTGCTATAGACCGCAGTATCTCCTCTACTGTCATTGCGGCCTGAGAAGCCAGGGGGGTACCTGGAACCGGGATCAGAATATTCAATGGAATGGAATCTACCTCCAGGCCAGCCAGTGTGAGGGCCATTGAGATCCTGTCTTCAGCAGACTCTCCAATGCCTATAATCCCGCCTGAGCAAACATCAAGCCCTATCTCCTTCGCTTTATGAATAGTGGAGATACGGTCTTTAAAACTATGTGTGGAGATTACCTTGGGGAAAAATGCCTCTGACGTCTCAATATTGTGGTGGTAACGACTAAGACCGGCTGACTTAAGGGTTGCAAGCGCTGCGGAATCCAAAATGCCAAAAGATGCGCAAACACTTATACCCACATAGGTCCTTATCTGCTCTATTCGCACTGCCAGATCATCTACTTCAGACATGGAAAGACCCCGTCCACTGGTTACAAGACTGAATCTGGCCGCGCCTGCATCTCTGGCCTTTGTTGCCGCTTTCAAAATTTCATCTGTCGATTTTATGGGAAAGACTGGGCTGCCTGTCCTGTATCTGGAGGACTGGGCACAAAATGCGCAGTCCTCAGAACACCTTCCGGACTTTACATTCATTATTGTACACAGAGAAAAACGATCACCCCTGTCCCTCAACTTTGCATCAAGGGCCAATGCCATCAGATCAGACAGCGGCATCTTCAACAAATCACGGATTTTATCAATGCTGTACATTAATTTTAAACTACAGACTCAATCCAGAGATAACCTCAAAACTCCGATCGAGGATATCTTCTATCTGATCCACTGTTACCGAAAGTGGAAGAAAAAGATAAACTATATCGTTTAAGGGCCTGAGTATCAGTCCTTTTTTTAATCCATCTTTATAAATCATCTGCCCTACCCTTTTTTCAGGCGGAAACATGGTCCCGGTCTTCCGATCCATGACCAGTTCAAAAGCAGCCACCATGCCGATACCTCTGACATCTCCAACGAAAGGCAGCTTTCTAAAGCCTTTAATGCCGGACTGGAAAACACTGATTTTATCCTGCAACCCATTAAGCACATTCTCTTGCTCAAATACCTCCAAAGAGGCCAAAGCAGCTGCAGATGCCAAAGGATTACCCGTAAAAGTATGACCATGGAAAAACGTCCTTCCTTCTCGGTAGTCGGCATAAAAGGCGTTATATACCTCGTCAGTAGTTATAGTGGCTGCCATGGGGATATATCCGGCGGTCAGCCCCTTTGAAAGACATAAAAAATCAGGACTTATCCCGGCGTGTTCAAGGGCGAACATCCGCCCGGTCCGCCCGAAGCCAGTGGCAACTTCGTCCAGAATCAGATGGATCCCGTAGTTAGAAACAAGCTCGGCCAACCTTTTCAGGTATTTCACTGGATATACTATCATCCCACCCGCTGCCTGGAGCAAAGGCTCAAGTATGATTCCTGCTATCTCATGCCCTTTATCAGCAAGCAATTCATCAAGAGGACCAAGGCAGGCAAGCGAGCAGTCGAGTAATCCGGCGCCTTGACGATTTGGTGATTCAACGGTTGGTTCGGCCTTATATGGACAGCGGTAACAATACGGAGATGGTATCCGATAGGAATCAAAGGTGAGGGTATCAAATGGGCTATTGAATGCCTTAACACCTCCAAGGCTCATGGCACCGACAGTATCACCGTGATAACCTCTTTCAAGTGAAATAAAACCTTTCCTCGCGGTCTCGCCCATATGCCTCCAGTACTGAAAGGACATATTTATTGCCACCTCACAGGCAGTAGAGCCGTTATCAGAATAAAAAACCCGGTCCAGCCCATCAGGGGTCAAGTCAACCAGTCTTTCAGCCAGGCGAATGGCTCCCTCATGGGTAGTACCTGCGAAATGTACGTGTTCCAGTCTATCCAACTGAGCCATGATTGCGGATTTGATCATGGGATGATTGTGACCGTGAAGTATACACCACCATGAGGATATGGTGTCATAATAGCGTCGTCCCAGTGAATCAAATAGAAATATACCCTCACCCCGATCCACAAAAAGTAGATTATCCTTCTCAAAATCCTTCATCTGGGTATAAGGATGCCACAGGTATTTGCGATCGAGGTCCAGCAAATCAAGTTCGGAGTTCATATTGATTAACCTTTATAAAAGAACCGGATTCCAAAGGCCGGTCCAGAGTTTCTTGAAGAAAAGAAGTAAGATCAACCCGGTTTCCATTGTGCCACCAGCAACGGAGGATATTGCCGGTCTCAGGATTCCTCATCCAATCAGCTCCAGCGGTTTCGGACAGATATTCTGATAGACAGGCGGATCCTATAAATGCCTGGAAGTAATCCAGGGAATAAAAATCAGGCATGAGATCAAAAAGATAGGTCTCCGGATCATAGTAAAAGCCGGATTCCCTTTTCATCACTTCCGAGTAAAAGGGCTGTCCCCTTTTTAGTCGACCGAGGCGGAAATTCTCCACTTCAATAACCAGTTTCGTGGCGTAACGGCGAGTCAAAGTGAGCCACTTCATGGCATGGGCGCTTGAGACAACCTCCGCATTTTCAGAAGACAGCCCCAGAACTTCACTAAGAAATTCTCTGGACATGCACATTCTCTGAAAAAGAAAGGCAAAGGCCTCTGATAAGGCCCATGTTTGAAAGAAGTCCTTCTCTTCAGGGGAAAGCGCCGGATCTGTATAAGTGAAACTCAGGGCGTGACCCAGTTCATGGAAGAGTGATTCCATATCCAACCAGCCCTTGATAGGTCCGGTAATGATGTGTATCTCTCCCGGTATATCCACCGGGATACAGTAAGACTGGCAGCCCGGAACCCCTTTTGAATGAATATGGAGTGCGGAATTCCCAATAAGGTCAATTCCCCATTTGCGAAAAAAGTCTGCAATCTTCTCGATGGTGATACTCTGAGGAAAAAGGTGATCCAGATAACGGAGTCCCAAAAGATATATGGCATCAAAACGGGAGGCAGGCTTCAGCGACATCCCTGTAACCCTGTTCAGCCAAGGCTCGATAAAATATCTGTATGTCTCTCTGGTTTGACCGAGAAAGTCTTGGGCCTGAGATCCTGATTCTGTCAGAGAAATACCCCTTTTCCCTTCGCAAAATGCTATATATTCAGGATAACCAAGGTCGTGTTTCAGCACATTTAAAAGGGCCTTCCACGAGGCATAACTGAAAGGCATCAATAAGGCACAAATAGAGCGCACTTCTTCGGCCAGTGTATTTCTGTCCTGGTTATCGCTGGTTTCCTGGCACCATGTGATTATTTCAGTAAACGGGATATGCCGGGAACCTACCCTGGCCTTTGCTCCCCGCATCCATGTGTTAAGCACTGCCTGAAATGGTTCAATCTTTAACCGTATAAAATAATCAATTGCCTGGTAGTAAACCCGCCCGGCAAATCCAACCGTACCAAAGGCGTGCTTTATCTTCTCAACATCCGCCAATTCCATGGGAACGAGCATATCATTTCGTTTATGCCCTGCTCCAAGATAGAGACTAAAGTCACGACTCCTTATTGCCTTGGTCATATTCAGAAGTCTTTCTATCCATTCATTACGGACATGATTTTGAAGTCCCTGCAGTCCTGATCCAGTCATTTGTTCCTGCTTCATGATTTATAAAATATAGATAATAGCATAAGACCATTCGAATATTAGAGCAATGGCATGTGACACACCTGCATGAAAAAATATATCCTGAAACTGTTTCCTCAAAATTAAAGTATATTCGGTTTGTGTTCGATTTATAACTAACACCTTAAGTAATTACATTTTTGTTGTTGGTACTGTTTCAAAATGAGTGCAAGAAACTTTAGCGTGAGCCAAGACGGCCAAGGTGTTTATCACCTTGAAGGAGAACTCTCTATCCATGAACTGGATAAGGTCAAAGTCTTTCTGGAAGAGTCTCTTAAAGGCGTAGGGGAGGTTTCCCTTTCCCTTGCCAAAGTCAGATTTATTGACACTGCTGCTCTTCAGTTGCTGATTGCCTTTAAGCGACGTTTGGAACCCGGGGCCAAACTGAAAATTTCCTCTGTTTCTGATGAGGTGGAGGACATTTTGTCTCTTTGCGGTCTAAAGGCCTCATTGCTGTAACAAGTATGCCAGATGGAAAAACATATTCTCTTGATAGATGATTCGCCTACGATGAGGTTATCTGTTTCATTTTGTCTGCGAAATGCAGGATATAAAGTGACAGAAGCTACAGACGGCAAAGATGCCTTTCAAAAACTGCAGCTGCTAAAAGACAAAGATGATTCTCTGGCCTTAATTATCACCGACATTAATATGCCGGAGATGGATGGAATTACTTTCATATCCAAGATAAAAGAGAGCGAGCTAAAATTCCTTCCCATATTAGTCCTGACTACAGAGGATGAAGAATCCATGATAGGTAAAGGCCGTGCCGCCGGCGTCTCGGGGTGGCTGCTGAAGCCTTTTCAACCAGAACAACTGCTCTGGGCTGTCAAGAAAGTCATGTGGTCGAAATGAGTGGACAAGAAGAAATCTTAGATATCTTTTTCTCTGAGTCAGACGATCTGCTCAAATTGGCGGAAGAAAGTCTTCTGTCGCTCGAATCCACACCAGATTCCATGCCGGACATAGAACAGCTTTTCAGGTCGGTTCATACAATAAAGAGTAGTGCGGCAATGGTCGGATTCATGAATATTTCAGACTATGCCCACCAGCTTGAGACCCTAATGGAACGTCTTAGGTCTCATAAGCTGGATATTACAAAGAACCTTATTACCACTCTTTTAAGCTCAATAGATTTTATTCGGTCTATGATTGACAGGGTGTCTCAAGGAGAGACCGAAGCAGAGCCTGGGGTCCTCGATGAAAAAAAAGACCAGGTGAAACGCTACCTGGGGATCCAGGCCATGGATGCACCTGAGGAGAAATCAGTCGCACCGGTCAAGGAAGCCCCCAAGGAACCCATAGAAAAATTCAGCTTTTACAGAATCGACCTTGTGTTTCGAAAGGATCTTTTCTATTCCGGCCAGGACCCGATCCTTGTCTTATCATGCCTATCGGAGCTAGCCGAATTTGTCGAGGTAGTACCTGACCTTTCTGAATTTCCCGATTTTAAAACCTTTTGTATGTATGATCTCTATATATCCTGGCGGGTAATCATTAAGACCAAACAGCCTCTTGAGGATATTGAAGACGTCTTCATGTTTGTCAAAGACGACAACGACATTCGTATTGAAAATATTACCAAAAACTACAGAGAGGGTATTGATATAGGACTTGCTGAAAAAAAACTGGGCGAAGTGCTACTGGAAAACGGGAAAATTACAGCGGACGTATTGACCAGTGCTTTGAACAAACAAAAAAGGCTGGGCGAGGTATTGCTGGAAGATGGGAAAATTGAGCCTAAAGAGCTTCAAAAGGTCCTGGCCCTGCAGGAGGAGAGCCGCAAGGTCTATCGTAAGACAACTATTCGTGTTGACGTGGAAAAGCTTGATAACCTGGTAAATCTGGCTGAGGAAATGGGGATTGGAGTCTCTAAAGTACTCATGTTATTTGAAAAATATACAGGCAATGGGAAAATGGAAATGCTGGAAGAAGTGGAAAATCTCCTCAAGGTGAATCGAGAATTTGAAGAACGAGTCGCCCAGGTCAGAATGTTTCCTCTGGAAGGGACCTTCCAGAGATTCCAACGCATGGTAAGGGATCTTGCTTTTAAACAAAACAAAGAGGTCAAGGTGATATCGACCGGACTTGATACCGAATTGGACAAAGAGGTTATTGAACATATTTCAGATCCCTTAAAACACATTGTGCGAAATTGTCTTGATCATGGCATAGAAACCGCGGAAGAAAGGCAGGCAAAGGGCAAAACGCCCTTTGGGATAATAAAATTAAAGGCCTATCAAAAAGGAGGAAGCATCTTTATTGAGATCAGTGACGACGGAAGAGGAATAAATTTGATTGACATTCAGCAAAAGGCGCTTGAAAAGGGCTGGATTCAAACGGATCAAGACTTGAGCAATGAAGACTTGCTGAAATTTATCCTTATGCCAGGATTTTCCACGAGCTCAAAAATTACGGAACTCTCTGGAAGAGGGGTTGGGATGGATGTGGTCAAGACACAGATTGATCAGCTTGGCGGCACCATAGATATAAAAACGGAAAAGGACAAGGGGACCAGGTTTACCTTATGCCTGCCTTTGACATTCGCCCTCATGCAGGCATTGCATGTGATGGTGCATAACAATTCATACATGGTACCACTGCAGGCTGTTCTTGAAACCGAAAGGTTTGACAAGGGACTCGTAAAAAGCTTCGGGGCCGAGGAAAAGATGTACCCATTCCAAGATGATTATCTTCCTCTTATAGATATCACAAAAATACTCAATACAGGTGTGCTTTCTGCAAACGACAACACCTCTGCTCTGGTCTTTGTAGATACAGGGAGAAAGTCCTTCGGAATACCTGTAGAGCAGGTGCTGGAACCGAGACAGATTGTTGTTAAGAATCTGGAGGCAAACTACCGCCCCGTAAAGGGGATTGCCGGTGCCAGCATCCTCGGGGATGGTTCGGTCTCACTCGTCTTAGATCTTTTAGGATTCGAAGAAATATTTTTCCAACATCCCTTTGAAGGGGCTGGATAATTATTTATAAAAGCTCGATTTATATATAAAGGTGAAGTCATGATAAATTGGATAGATAAACTGCTGAAAAGAACCGGACTTCGTGTCAAAATCCTGGTGGCGACAATTATGGTGGTCGGAGTATTTACCGGCCTTTTCCTTTATGAGGCGCTGTCTTCCTCCACTGAAAGGGCCTTGAAACAGATATCACAATCGAATCAAAGTCTGCTCAAAAACACCTACAGCGCCATCAGATATCCCATGTCTGTAGGGGACAGCAAGACAGTTGAAGCTCAATTGAAGGACGTAAAAGAGCACATGGAAGGCATTGAGGTCTATATATCGGACTTCCGCAACACCGTCATCTATGCCTCAGAAGAGGACCGCATTAATACCAGCATTACCCACTACTTGTCTGAAAAAAAGAACCAGAAAGTACTCAGCAACGTAATAAGCACAGGTCTGCCGCCTGAAGAATCCCTTACAGAAACTGAAGATAATGAGATATTCATGGTCACCATGATGCCCCTCTTGAACGAAAGTAGTTGTCACCACTGCCACGGGACAAGTCAAAGGATACTGGGTGCCATGGTTGTGAAACACTCCGTAAAGGAGGTTTACGCGTCGCTTGCCGCAGCCAGGAATCGCCTAATCGTGTTTTCTGCAATTGAAATCATAGGGATTATACTTGTCATTAACTTTCTGTTTAATCGACTGGTAACCCGTCGTATTACGTCTCTGGCAGAAAAAACTGGCCAGGTCTCGGCAGGCGATATAAACGTCGAAATCCACGATGATTCCCGAGACTCCATCGGGAGGTTGGCTCGGGATTTCAACCATATGATCCGGAACATCCGCGATCGCATAGAATATGCCAACAGCCTCAGCCGAGGCATCACGGACGCGTTTCTTATGGTCGACCCTGATATGAAGATAACCTATATAAATGATGCGGCTGCAAAACTTGCCGGAGTCCGACCTGCTGATGTTCAGGGCAAGAAAACCTGTAAAGAGGTATTCAACAGTGATATGTGCCGCACGTCATGCCCTATAAAAAGGGCCATGCAAACAGGAAAAGTCAGCGCTGGCCAGAAGGTCACCCTGAAAACCTCTGAAGGCAAAGAAATTCCCATCATGGCGAGTGGCGCTACCCTGTTGGATTCTTCCGGCAAAATCCTGGGTGGATTTGAAATTATGCGCAATATATCCAAAGAGGTCAAGGCAGAATCTATACTCAAGAATTCTTTTCTTAAAGAAGAAGAAAAAAAGGAGAAATTACAGAGCAGGGTCGAAGACCTTTCGAATATCTTGAACAGGGTTTCCAGGGGAGACCTGACAGTAAGAGGCAAAATTAGTAGCGAAAACGATGCAATGGACCAGTTGGTCCAAAGGACCAACGAGACTATTGACCGCATGGAGGAGCTTATCGGACAGACGAAAAACGCAGCTCTTGCAGTGGTCAATGGGGTTCGGTACATCTCAGAAGAAAATCAGAAGCTTTCGCAGCGCACCCAGCAACAGGCCAGCACTACGGAAGAAACGAGCGGAACCGTGCAAGAACTTGTATCGGGTATTACCATGAACGCTGGCAATACCCAGAGGGCCGACAGGCTTTCAAAGGAGGCAGTGACAGTCGCCGCAGAAGGTGGAAATACAGTTAAAAATACAACCGAGGCCATGAACGATATGGCAGAAGGTAGCCGCAAGGTAGTTGAGATGATGGATTTGATCAACGAGATAACCTTTCAGACAAGCCTTCTTTCGATCAATGCTGCCGTAGAGGCGGCAAGGGCCGGAGAGCACGGCAGGGGATTTGCCGTAGTTGCCGACGAAATTCGACGTCTTGCAAGAAGAAGCTCCAGCGCATCCAAAGATATCCAAGGCCTTGTACAAAATATCGTGGAAAGGGCCGGCACTGGCAAGGAATGGGTCGGCCAACTGGAAAATGGTTTTAAAAAGATCATTCAAACCATTAAAGAGGCCTCTGATGCCCTTGGTGAAGTCTCCTCGGCCACACAGGAAAGCGCAAAAGGTGTAGAACAAATTGGCCAGGCAATGGGCGAGATGAGTGATGTGGTTGAACACAATGCGACATTGGTGGATGAACTTGCAAACGCTGCAGAACATCTCAACGAAAAAGCGACCTTACTGCAAGACATGACGGATAAGTTCATTCTTAGCGACCGTTACGATATCGAGGTTGAAGATTTTGGTTTCAAAAAAGGCATCTTGGTTTCAAAAAACGAGAGGCGGGGAAATAAACCGCTTACCACAAAGCCCCTTCGTGAAGAGCTGGCCACTCAATATCCAATTGAAGAGAAGTCCGAAGACTTTATAGGAAAAGAACTGGATGCAGGGTTTGAGGAATTTTAATGTCTGACGCTCAGCAATATGTAGTCTTTTTAATAAATGAACAGACATATGGAATTGAGATCCTCAAGATAAAAGAGGTCGTCGCTTATAAAAAGATCACACCTCTTCCCGACATGAAAGGGTTCATAAAGGGGATCATTAATCTGAGGGGTGTTGTCTTGCCTGTATTCGATTTGAGAAAAAAGTTTAATCTACCGGAGACATCATACACTCCCTTCCATACAATCATTGTAATGGAAATTTCAGGAAGGGTTATGGGGGTTATAGTGGATGAGATCTCGGACGTGGTGGAACTCCTCCCTGAAGAAGTTCAAGCTACCTCCAGCCTTCCTCCCGGTGTACACACCGAATACATGAAAGGAATCGGGAAAAAGGAATATGGCCTTATGGTCCTGTTAGATATAGATCGACTCTTGAGTCCCGAAGAACTTGAGATCCTTGATGCTGCATGATCAGCGCGACGTGCTCTTATAATGGACGGCCTGTCGGAAAGAGAATTTGAGTCATTCAGAAATCTAGTAAAAAAACATATAGGCATTTCGTTTGATCGTACCAAAAAGGCGGTCCTGCAAAGAAAGTTGGCCCTCAGAGTAAATAGCCTTGGATTGGAATCATATGGAAAATATTATCTTTACTTGCTCCAAGAAAAAGAAAGCAAAGGGGAATTAAGGCAACTCATCAACACGCTTACAGTCGACCAAACCGCCTTTTTCAGGCATCTGAAGCAGTTTGAGCTTTTGGCCAATATCTTATTGCCTCAAGTGGCGATACAGAAGAACACCATCAAAAAGCTGCGCATATGGTCCGCTGGATGCGCCACAGGACAGGAGGCTTACAGTATCGCCATGGTGGTAAACGATATGTTTAAAGAAGATCACACTTGGGACATAAGGATCTTGGCCAGCGATATTGATACCGATGCTCTCAAATTCGCCTATAGGGGTCTATATACAAAGGAGTCCATAAAACAGGTCCCGACAGAATATCTAAACAGATATTTCAGAAGAGGTACCGGAAAGGACTCAGGATTATTCCAAGTCAACGAGGACTTAAAAAATCGACTACTGTTTCGCAGGCTCAACTTTGTCGATTTCAACTTCCCTTTCAAGAGTCCTGTAGACATTATTTTTTGTCGAAATGTGATGATATATTTTGATACAGAGGTCAAGAAAAGGCTTATAGATAACTTTTTCCGCCTTTTAGAACCAGATGGATTCCTGTGTCTGGGGACTTCTGAATCTTTGATCGGAGTGGATGACCGTTTTGCCTTAGTGGGTCATTTCGTTTATCAAAAGAGGGGATAGATATTTGTACCGATTTTACAGCAACAAGCTAAAAAAACCGGTTATAACGCTCACGGCCGGTGAATATTTCGTCACACAAAATGGTGAGGTACTTCATACCGTTGTCGGCTCCTGTATTGCCACCTGCATCTATGATGAGAAAATAAAAGCAGCAGGGATGAACCATTTTCTACTTCCGGGGATAATTCATCCTGATGAAATCCTGTCTTCTGAAGTCGCCCGATATGGTATGTTTGCCATGGAGCTGTTGATCGGAGAACTTATTAAGTTGGGAGCACGAAGAAAAGGGCTTCAGGCCAAGGTCTTTGGAGGAGCCAATGTATTGAAATTCAGAAGAAATGATAACGATATTACCGGATCCAATATTCGTTTTGTAAAAAAATTCTTAGAACTGGAAGACATTCCTGCTGTAAAGATAGATGTAGGAGGCAATGCCGGCAGAAAGATATTCTTTTTTACCGACAGCCACCGAGTCCTCTTAAAACGATTTGACATGGAAAAAGACCAAAGTTCCTTTCAAGACGAAGAGGTTTATACGAGAAAGGTCTTCCAGGGACGACTGGCAAAATCCCGAGTAGTGATATATTAGAAGATGAAACCAATCCGAGTGCTCATTGTTGATGACTCACCTGTTGTGCAGTCAGTGTTGACTACTATGCTGTCATCTAGTTCTGATATTGAGGTAGTGGGAGTTGCTTCGGACGCCTTTGATGCCAAGGATATTATGATAGAAAAAAGGCCTGATGTGATCACTCTGGACATTGAAATGCCTCGAATGGATGGAATCACATTTCTAAAACGTCTAATGAGCTTTCGTCCCATTCCAGTAATCATGATCAGTTCCTATACGTGGAAAAACAGCATTAATACCATGGAAGCCCTGAATATCGGGGCTGTTGATTTCATTACCAAACCCAGAGAGGACGCCAAAACCGGTCTCTGGAAATTGAAGCATGAAATTATCACTAAGATAAGGACGGCAGCCTGTACTCACATCAGACCCTATGCCATGGTCGGCAAAAACAGAAAGTTTGTTCCGGCGGCAAGTATGACAAACTCGAATAAAATTATTGCCGTCGGGGCCTCTACCGGCGGCACTTCTGCCATAGAAAGACTGCTGAGGTTCATGCCTCCCGATATAAACGGCACTGTCATAGTCCAGCATATGCCGGCTCGCTATACAAAGGCATATGCCAGGCGGCTGGACTCATTGTTGCCTATGGATATCAAAGAGGCCGACGGCCTGGATCGTCTCGATAGAGGAAAGGTGCTGGTAGCGCCCGGTGGAATGCATATAAATATAGCAAAGGACCATACGGGATACTATGTCCGGCTGTTAAACGGCCCGCCAATCAAATATCAGCAGCCTTCTATAAATATGTTCTTCAATTCAGTTGCAAATACAGCGGCCTCAAATGCCATAGGCATACTCCTGACAGGGATGGGAAGCGACGGGGCCGACGGCTTGCTGGCTATGAGGCAAGCCGGGGCCTTTACAGTCGCCCAGGACGAAGCCACCTCACTGGTGTTCGGCATGCCGGCGGCTGCTATCAAACTGGGCGCGGTTGAAGTAGTGGCTCCACTTGATGACATACCGAATATCGTTCTTTCGAGGCTCAAGTCAGTATGACAATAAAGGAAGTAGCCTATATGTGTGAATTTCATATTTCAGATCCTTTCAAGGCATAAGCTGCAAATTCAAAACATAGTGATGAGGATTATTGCGTGGCCAAGATACTTGTCGTAGACGATAGTCGATTAATTTCCCACGTTGCAAAAACCATTCTGACCCAGCGAGGACATGAGATAATTTTGGCTCAAGATGGCTTGGAAGGCCTGGAGGCAGCCAAATCCCAACAACCTGACCTCATCCTGTTGGATTTGATCATGCCGGTCATGGATGGATACCAAATGTGTCAAAATTTAAAAGAGGAAGACAGCACCAAAGAAATACCTGTAATTATGCTCACGTCAAAGGCAGAACCTGTAGACAAGGTAAAGGGCCTGGAGCTGGGGGCCTTGGACTACGTGACCAAACCCTTTGACGAAAGCGAATTGGTAACGCGCGTAAATATACAGTTACGATTGAGGCAGCTCTATGAAGCCCTTCAAAAAAAGAATAGGCAGCTCCAGAATTTAGCCAACCGGGACGGGTTGACAGACTTATATAACCATAGATATTTCCACGATCAGCTATCAAAAGACTTTTTGCGCGCCCAGAGATATCATGAGTCTTTGTCGTGCATCTTATTAGACATAGACTATTTTAAGAAATTTAACGACACTTACGGACACCAGACAGGGGATATAGTATTAAAAACTCTGGGACAACTCATCAAAGACTCTATAAGAGACAGCGATTTCGCGGCCAGATACGGAGGCGAAGAATTTGCGATCATTTTGTATTACACAGACAAGCCGGACGCGGTTCACGTAGCTGAACGCTTAAGGCATATGGTTGAACATTGCGAGATACCCGACAAGGACAATCTGTTGCATTTCACCATCAGTTTAGGGATTGCCACATTTCCAGACGAGCGCATCCACAATTACAAGCAGATAGTTGAATGTGCCGATAAGGCGCTATATCAGGCCAAGGGAAACGGCCGAAACCGAGTAGAGTGCTATTGAATGGAAAAACAGAGACCATGTGAAATCCGTGTCAGAGACTCCTGGCCATATCCTTTGCAAAATAAGTAATTATGACATCGGCGCCCGCCCGACGGATGCCGTGAAGAGACTCTTCTACAACCCTGGCCTCATCCAGCCAGCCTTTGGAAGATGCAGCCTTTATCATAGAATATTCACCGCTCACCTGATAGGCGGCAATGGGAAGGGTGAACTCCTGCCGCAGCAAACGGATTATATCAAGGTAGGGCATGGCAGGCTTCACCATAAGGATATCAGCCCCTTCCTCAAGGTCCAGCATAGCCTCCCGCATAGCTTCCCTGGCATTTGCAAAGTCCATCTGGTATGAGCGGCGATCTCCTGATTTGGGAGCGCACTCTGCAGCTTCACGAAAGGGTCCATAGAATGATGAAGCATACTTAACAGCATAGGAGAGAATGGGGACCTGGTCAAAGCCTTGTTCGTCAAGGGCTCCCCTTATTGCTCCCACTCGGCCGTCCATCATATCGGAAGGCGCCACAATGTCCGCCCCTGCCCTGGCATGGGAGAGAGCTACCTTTACCAGCTGCTCCAGAGTTGCATCATTATCTATACGCCCATTTGAGAGTATGCCACAATGTCCGTGTGAAGTATATTCACAAAGGCACACATCGGTTACAACAAGCAGGTCGGGCACCGACTTCTTTATGGCAGATACGGCATTTTGCACCACACCGTTTTTTATCCAGGCATGAGAACCAGCTGAGTCCTTCTTTTCAGGAAGGCCAAAGAGAAGGACTGCATTAATTCCCAGATCAAAGACTTCCTTGGCCTCTCTTACTATCCTGTCCACAGAAAACTGAAAGCAGCCGGGCATGGCCTCAATAGGCTGCTTAATACCTTTCCCATGTATAACGAAAAGTGGATATATCAGGTGCTTCGGACTCAAGGCAGTCTCACGGATCAGGGCGCGCAGAGATTCAGTACGGCGCAGCCTGCGAGGACGATATTCAGGATACATCATGACAACCAATTCTCCAGTCTTCGACGTAAATCGTCTGCGGTAAACGGCTCCTCAATGAAACCGCTGCAGCCTGCGTCGTGCAAGCGTTCCCTCTCCGAAGAAGAGGTTATCTCACTTATAAGCACAACCGGTATATTCTCAGTCTCATGGGACTGCTTGAGAAGCACGCTCACAGACAAGGCATCCAGCATGGGGACATCCTTACGTATAATAATCAGATCAGGCAACTCGGCCTTTGCCAAATCCAAACCTTCCTGGCCATCCTCGGCAAGTATCAGTCTGAGCCCGCTTGTATCCGCCATTTTACGGACCGTCTCGATTACTGATTCATTATAATCCACAAGGAGTATGGTCTGGCCTTCTTTCACCTGATTATTCCTCTCTATAAAGAGGCTTAGGTTAATAGCACGTACGAATAAGTCTATTTATATAGAGCTCCGGGTTATTCACTGCTTCAGCTGAAATATTAAAGATATCCTGAGCGGTTTTCTCTCTTATAAGAGTGAGACCATATTCAAGAATATTACATAATCTCTCACACTGGACATAGAGATTAGTGGAATCATCCATGCAGTTGTACATCAACTTGTCCACGGCTTCTTCCTCTAAATAGATCCTCAGGCCGCACCGGTTAAAAAAAGAGTCTTCATAACTCTTTATCTGCTTTATCCATGATCGCACCCGCTCCCCGGCCTGTCTAAAATCCAAGTCTTCTTTCAATGATAGCTGGGCCACGAGGTCCAGTCTGTTTGGGGTCGGCTTCAAATTGAAGTCTTCCCACAAGGGTGAATCCTCCTGCTCAAGACGAGAAATCAGGTCCTGTTTTTCCTCAGCAAGTATGGCTTTATACCTTCTCAGCCTTGCCTTGTCCTGTAAATTCTCTAAGAGCCTTTGAAGCTCCCGCTCCGGGTCATTAACCACATCGCTGGTCACTATCAAGAAAGACACATCGATTGAGGGCAATTTTTTTTCAAAAGGCAACAAGGCCCTTTCCACTACGCTGACAAGAGCCCTTGCCCCCGTATGTTCCTGATAGGCTTGGCGTGCAAGAGATCTTAAGGCATCTTCCTCAAACTTGAGGTCTATTGCATAGGCCCTGAAGTCCTGCTTCTTGCTCATGATAATCGGGTTGTTCGGATTACGCAGTATCTCAAACAAATCTTGTTCTGAGAGTTCTTCAAGAATGGAAATAACAGGAATTCGTCCGACGAACTCGGGCTCAAAGCCATATTCAACAAGATCTTGTGGCTTCACATGCCTTAGCCATCCCCTCTCATCCTGGGCATCTATCACTGCACCAAAACCTATACCCTTTTTCTTAAGTCTGTTTTTAATTATATCGCTTAGACCATCAAAAGCACCACTCAATATAAATAATATATTGCGCGTATTGAGACTCTGTTTAACCCTTTTTCCCGTCTTGCGGTATCTTTCTATCGCCTCTATCTGTGAAATAGGGTCATGGGGAACCCGAATGTTCACTTCGGTCTCCTCAAGAGGTTTTAATAAAGCCCTCTGGACTCCGGACCTGGAAACATCCGGACCACTCATATGATAAGAAGAGGCAATTTTGTCAATTTCATCTATATATACAATTCCGTACTGTGCCCTTTCAAGGTCGCCGTCCGCCTCCTGGACCAAGTCTCGAATAAGATCTTCTATGTCTCCGCCAACATAACCTGTCTCACTAAACTTTGTGGCATCGCCTTTTACGAAAGGCACACCAAGTTTGGCCGCTATGAGCTTGACTATATATGTCTTTCCAACACCAGTAGGACCTATTAATATTATATTATTCTTTATGCCTCCAATCGAATGGGGATCTTTCCCCTTTTCTTGAAGATATGTGATCTTATTAAAGTGAGTACATATCTTTGTTGCCATAACGGCTTTTGCCCTATCCTGCCTGATCACATATCTGTTCAGATAGACCTCAAGCTCCTCAGGCTTGAGATTAAAGCTCATTTTTGGGCCCTTTTCAGAATCAGCCCCTTCTTTTTGGTCAGTTCCGTCAGAGTTCACCTGCCAAGGAAAGGCCATCTGAGACACTACCTGTATCCTACCCCCATACTTTTTAGAAAGATAATTACTTATCTCCTTTTCCAGATCTTTTTGTGAAGGCAAACTTACAGTCCCGTCCGTCTTCTCATTGTTGATAGCAGAATGTCCTGTATTCAGCTCTTTCAAGGGCCTTTTCCCATCATATCGTTTTTGCATATTCATACTTTATAGCAGAAACAAGCTATAAGCTCAATCCCCAGTCTTAGGGACCTAAAAAATAACTTGATGTCTCCTCATTCCGGCTTCACCATATCTTTAAACAATCCTCAATCACAAAATTCCAGAATTATCGCTGACAATACTGCAATAAGGCTTGATCCGGATCAACCAGGTCCATGGCGAAATCCGTATGCGAACATTCCATTTTTTTCAAGGTCCTTATCCATGCCTTTGCATACTTAAGGCTCCTGTGATAATTTCAAAAGATTTAGAAGGTTTTTTTAGTTTATATAAAAAATGGGAGAAAAAACAATGGGTGAAAAAATCGTAATTGTAGGCGCAGTAGCAGCAGGCCCTAAGGCGGCCTGCAGGACCAGACGGCTTATGCCTGATGCTCAAATTTCCCTAATAGACCAAGATAATCTGATTTCCTATGGAGGTTGCGGAATACCCTATTTTGTTTCAGGCGATGTAACAGATGAAAAGGAGCTGCGCTCAACTACCTTTAATATGGTCAGGGATGATTATTATTTCAAGCGGGCAAAGGGCATTGAAGTATGGACCATGACAAAGGCCCTATCTATTGATCCGAAACAAAAGCTTCTTCACGTTGAAGACGTCCGCACCATGGAAAAGGACTCTATACCATATGATAAGCTGATCTTGGCCACAGGGAGCAGGCCGAACATACTACCCATACCTGGAAATGACCTTGATGGCGTTTTTACCATCAGCAGCCTGCATAAGGCCATAGCCATAAAGGACTGCCTTGCAAAAGGCCGGGTAGGCAAGGCAGTTGTAATCGGAGGTGGTGCTATCGGGATCGAAATGGCCGAGGCTATGGCAGATCTCTGGGGCGTTGAAACGACTATTGTTGAATTCATGCCGCAGTTACTGCCCAGGATCATTGATCGCACCCTTGCTTCCATGGTTGAACATCACCTGAAGGAGAACGGCATAACTGTATATACACAGGAGACCGCACGTAAATTCGAAGGAGACGACCAAGGTAAAATATGCAAGGTTATTACGGATAAAAGAGAGATTGAAACGGATTTAGTTATCATGGCCGTGGGTGTCAGGCCCCGGTCGGAACTTGCAAAAGATGCCGGCTTGCTGGTCTCGTCACAAGGTGGGATAGTAGTAAACCAGAGGATGCAGACATCAGATCCCAATATTTACGCTGCCGGCGACTGCGTTGAAACCAACAACTTGATAAGCGGGAAAAAGGCCTATGCCCCGATGGGCTCCATAGCAAATCGCCAGGGCCGTGTAGTGGCGGATAATCTGGCGGGTATTCCCAGCACCTTCAATGGGGTAATAGGGAGCTTTATCATGAAGGTCTTTGATCTTTCCGTAGGTTCTACGGGTCTTAGTCTGGACGTGGCGAAAGCGGAAGGCTATGACGCTGCCGGCGCTCTTTGTGCCCAATATGACCGCGCCCATTTTTTCCCAAATAAAAAAAATATGTTCCTCCACATGGTGGTCGACAGGTCCGACAAAAGGGTACTGGGTCTTCAGGGAATAGGAACTCTTGGAGATGGTCTAATGGCCAGAATCAACGCCGTAGCCGGATTGCTGGAGAGAAAAGCGGTCATCAGTGACTTAAGCAATCTAGAGCTGCCATACGCCCCACCCTTTTCCACGGCTATCGATATACTGAATGCTACCGCCAACGTATCTGACAACGTGGTTTCCGGCCGAGTCAGGGCCATTGACATAGAGGAATTTATATCTTGGATGGACGGAAATGAAACACATCCTGACTGGTTGGTCATTGATCTTCGCCATCCAGCCGATGCGGCGCGTTTTATAGAAAAATTTCCAGACCGATGGCAGCTCATGTTATATGATAAATTCAGGGAAGAATACGAACAACTCCCGAAAGATAAGATGCTTATTCTCACGTGCAATGCCGGCGCAAAGGCTTATGAAGTCCAGTGCTTCCTTGACAGTGTCGACATTAAAAAAACCGTTGTGCTGCCCGGCGGTCTCAATGTAATACGTAATTTAGGGGTGGATTGGTGGCCGAGCTAGCTGATTTATTGAGCCTTGAGTAAAAATCAATATTTTGGACCCGAATTTTGCACTATTCATGCTGGACCTCGGCGGTTAAATATTGCCCTAATAATACCTAATTGAATTAAAATAAGGAGGATTTAAAAATGTCCATTCTTAGTTATCTGTCGCTGTTATTAATGCCTCTATTTTTCTTATTTCAGGCCCAAGACTGCTCTGCTGATACCTGTCCATCAAAGGAGATCATGCAAAAAAAGGTAGTGGAGACCTTCAAACAAAATATCACCGTAACAAAGATCCAGGCATGTATTGTGCCAGGGCTTTGCGAAATCCAGGTGGATCTCAAGGGCCAAAACCGAATCCTGTATACCGACTCAAAGGGGGAATTTCTGATCGCCGGGCAAATCTTTAAGACATCAGATGGAACCAATATAACAAAAGAGGCAATTGTTGAACTCAATCGTTTTACTGATTCGGACATCAGACGACTTGAAGACCTGACTGCCTTTACGATCGGTTCAAAAGGGGAAATTGTTTATTTCGTCACAGACCCCCAATGTCCATATTGCAAAAAGGCAGAGAGAATTATCGCCCAAATGGCGGAATCAGAGGAATTGCAATTAAAGGTCTTGCTGTTTCCCCTCAGTTTTCATAAAGGCGCAAAGGAACAGTGTATATCCGCCATATGTAATAATAAGGGACTTGAAGGCCTTCACAGTGAACTCAAATCGGAGAACCTTTGCCAAGAGGGGAAAAACAAGGTCGAAGATACCATACGCTTTTTAAGACAAAAGGGTATATCAAGTGTTCCGACCTATATATTCACCGACGGCAAGTATCGTTCAGGCGTGCTTGAGGAACAGTCCGTAAAAGAGATGCTGACAGGGCTTCCAAGGGATGAGGCGGCTCGGAAAGAACAAAAATAGTCGGCTGCTGCCGGGGTATGCCCTGGCAGCAATCGCTGCTCTTGCTGTTGCCGAGATCTTTCTTTTTTTAAAGATTCCTATAGTTCAGGACTATTTTTATATCCTTGCCTGGTGGCCTTATATAATCCTTGCTGACGGCCTGATTTACAAACAACGAGGATGGTCGCCCATTAAAGGCAGGCCGTTTGGTTTTCTTTCACTGATCACTTGGTCTGTTACCATATGGCTGGTCTTTGAGCTTTTCAACTTAAGACTCCAAAACTGGCATTATATACAACTTGTATCAAATCCTCTCTTGAGATGGTCAGGCTATACCCTTGCCTTTGCCACGGTTTTTCCCGCCCTCTTTGAAACCTACTACCTTATAAAAACCTTGGGTATCTCAGAGCAAATAAGGTCCCGACCTTTTACCATAAAGCCGATAATTGAAAGAATTTCTTTGTCAACAGGACTGATTTGTTTGATTTTGCCTATAGTTTTGCCTAAATATTTTTTCCCCTTGGTATGGATTGGGTTTGTGCTTCTTTTGGATCCTATAAACGCAAGGATGAAGGGACCCAGTTTACTTAAGGACATCTCAAACGGAACACCTCAAAAGGCTATCCAGCTCCTGATCTCCGGCATGATATGCGGCCTTCTGTGGGAATTCTGGAATTTCTGGGCAAAATCCAAGTGGATCTATACAATCCCCTTTGTAGGAGACTTAAAACTTTTTGAAATGCCTGTTCTGGGATTTCTGGGTTTCCCGCCCTTCGCCCTTGAGTGTTATGTAATGTATAATTCTATATGCTGCCTCGGTTTGGCCATTCCATGGGAGCAAAAAATCAGCAACAAAAAGATGTGTAAAGGTATCTCCGTTATTGTACCGGCAGTTCAAATAGCCTTCTGGTTTTTTGTTTTTTCTCTTATAGATAAAAATACTGTTAGTTCATTCCATTGACGGATCATAGACTCCGGCTATATTGTCTGTCAGTAATCCGTAAAAGTTCATGGGTTAAAACAGTAAATTTATCAATGCCTAATATTAAGAGGAGGAAACCGCTGATGAAAGACTTGAAACAGATGTATAAGACAATACTTGGGGATCAGTTTCCTCTGGAACTCCGCATATCCTTCGGTGAGCAGACACTGATTTATCGTAAGCGGACCTGGAAGATAAAAAACGACAAGTCCGGAGAACTGGAAGAAAAAGGTATCCGTTACGGAGAAAACCCAGACCAGGAAGCGGCACTTTACGAACTGGTAAATGGAAATCTTGTCTTGGGTGACTGCGCTTATATTGAGGCTGGAAACGGTCTCGTAAGCTCAATAAACGATGAAGATATGATTCAGGCCGGCAAGCATCCAGGCAAGATCAATCTTACTGATATAGATAATTCTCTTAATATACTTAAATTTCTTTCCAAGGGCCCCGCCGCCGTCATAGTGAAACACAATAACCCTTGCGGAGCAGCCTGTGGCACCAGCATCGAGGACGCCCTAATAAAGGCGTCCAGGGCGGACAGAGTAGCGGCATTCGGCGGTTGTGTTGCCCTCAACAGACCTATAGACAAGCCAACAGCCGAGGCCCTCAGCAGTCAATATCTTGAGGTTGTTTGTGCACCTGATTACGAAAAAGGCGCGGTAGATATACTGTCTCGGAAGAAAAATTTAAGAATTATCCGGATCAAACGCATCGATCAACTGGAGACCTTTTGGGACAAGCGTTTTATAGACTTTAAGAGCCTGATAGACGGAGGAATCATAGTCCAGCAATCCCCTGTAAACAAAATCCGTACCAGGAAAGACTTGAAGCCCGCCGAATGTGAATACCAGGGCAAGATATACAAGATTAATCGTCTGCCGGATGACAGAGAATACGAAGACATGCTGTTCGGTTGGGCAGTTGAACAAGGAGTTACTTCCAACTCTGTAATCTATGTCAAAAATGGAGTAACCGTAGGGATAGGCACAGGAGAACAGGACAGAGTCGGCGTAGCAGAAATCGCGGTCTACAAGGCATATACAAAGTACGCAGACATTCTCTGCTATGACAGGCTTGGAATAGCCTATAAGGAACTTGAGCTTTTGATAAATAAAGGAGAACGTGACGTTGCCGAAAAAGATGAAATCGATCAACAGGTAAAGGCGGATCGTGGCGGTCTTCCCGGTTCTGTCATGGTCTCTGATGCATTCTTTCCGTTCAGGGACGGGGTGGATGTAGGCATCAAACAGGGTGTTTCGGCAATTGTACACCCAGGTGGCTCCCTTAAAGATTGGGAATCCATCGAAGCCTGTAATGAGGCCGGGCCTCCAGTTACTATGGCATTTACGGGTCAAAGGGCCTTTAAACACTAGACCTGATTCAATTAGAGGCATTATATATTGCAAAAATCTCAGAAGCATGGCAGTTTGAAGACAGCTCCTTCCAAGATTGTTGAGAAAATAAATCTCCCAAACAATCTTATTCTGGAAATATATGACTATTCCCGTCTTGTAGCCGGGGACAGGTGGCTTGTGGGATTACTTGTAAGGATTCCAATAACAATCAGTGAGAAAGACTTTGCTGACAAGGACGAAAGGCTTTACAAAGACTTTTTAAAGGATCAAGGGCCTGTAATATATTTCGAGCTGAAAAAGGAGAGAAACTTCATAGACGTAAAGGAAAAAGAAAAAATCTTTAACCAAATGTTGAATGAACTAAAAGAATATGCATTGTACTATATGGGGCATGTATCCTTTGCAAAGGGATTCATAAGGCGGCGGATTCAGTCCTTTGAAGAAAGACAGAAATGGCGATAAACAATCATCTGGGGCAGCTGGACCGTCCAGAAATAATCAATTTCTTGTTTAGGAACAGAAATAGTTCGCATGGGACGGCAGAAGAATCTCGTTCAACATGGAAAACAACGACAGGTACACTGACAGCAAAATCCTCGGACGGAATTGATATTCATTGCAGGATCTTCAGTGGAATACCGGAAGAGCCTCACATTCTGTTTTTCCCTGCAGAGTACGACCATGAAACAGATATCATGAATCTGGCAACCGGGTTTGGGCAAATAGGCATTACCCTGATAACAACGGACTATCGCGGATGCCGGGATAGCGGCGGAGAACCATCCGTAAGCACCTTACCTCAGGATGCCGAGGCCTTCTATCAGGCTGTAAAAGACTGGTATGTCGCGAGACAAAGGACCGGCCCCTTTGTATTCATGGGTCGTTCCCTTGGATCTGCGGTTGCACTCGATCTTGCCTTTCATCACAACGATGATTCCCTGGCCCTTATTATGGAAAGCTCCTTTGACTTGACAGAAGATTTTCTGTCGGGCAATGGAATTCAAATAAATGGATCAGGGCTTTCCGGAGAAGATCCTTTTTCAAACCGCTCTAAGATGAATGACTACAGCAAGGCAGTACTCTTTCTGCACAGCCACCGCGACGAAGTCATATCTCTGAATCAGATTGAGTGGCTGGTGGCCGAGAGCCGTTCAAAAGCGACCCAGCTCCAGATCGTACCCAGCGAATGCAGAAAGGACATTGCGGAAAAGGCGGGAGATCTCTATTTTGCTATAATAAAAGACTTTCTTAATAGACGTATGGGTCGAAGACTGCATAGAAGGCGGAAAAAGAAATGATCAGACCCATACACCCTGGATAATCTCTCCGCACTTGCTGCATTTTCCGTCAGACAGCAAATTTTTCACTATCCTGAAACCGATTCTTTTTATAATTTCTGCACCGCAAGACGGGCAATAGGTAGTCTCTCCGCCCTCACCAGGCACATTGCCCTCATAGACAAATCGCAGGCCTTCCTCAAGGCCTATCTCCCTGGCACGACGCAGGGTGGCAACCGGAGTAGGCGGCCTGTCCAACATTTTGTGGGTAGGATAAAAGGCGGTGACATGCCACGGTATTGATGGTTCGACCCCTTTAATGAACCCGGCTATATCCCTCAACTCCTTTGGTGAATCATTCCATCCGGGGATAACCAGGGTTGTAACCTCTACCCATACGCCCAATTCGTGCATCAGACGAACATTGTCAAGCACAGGTTGAAGCCTTGCACTGCAGACATCGTGGTAAAATTTATCCGTAAAGGCCTTTATATCAATATTTATTCCGTCCAGTACAGGAGCAAGGTGACGCGTTACCTCCGGTGTCATATAACCATTGCTGACAAATACGTTCTTAAGCCCCTTATTTCTAGCTGAAATTGCACAATCATAAGCAAATTCATAAAAGATTGTAGGTTCAACATATGTATAGCTGATACCTTTTGCTCCATGCAACACCGCCTCATTTACAATATCTTCCGGATTCCTTTCTTCTCCTGGGATGTCTCCTCCATAGATGCTTGGATACTGGGCAATTTGCCAGTTCTGACAGTGCAGACACTTAAAGTTGCACCCTACCGTGGCAATTGAATACGAGATTGAGCCCGGCAAAAAATGAAAAAGTGGTTTCTTCTCAATCGGGTCGGAGTTTTCCGAAACTATCTTACCATATACAAGACTATAGAGCTTGCCGTCCCAGTTCTCACGGACCTTGCAAATTCCTCTTTTCCCGGACTTGATATGACAACGGTGGTTACATAGACTGCATTGCACATTCCCTTTGTCCTCAACCTTATAAAAAAGGGCCTCTTTCATAAAGAAATTCTCCTTTACAGTTTATGATTAAACTGATAGTAGATATTCTTTTTTATATTTTATAAATTATATCACAAAACATAAATTTATCCCACTAGATGAATGAACAAATAGGCATTATGCGATAGTGATCAAGTTCTATCCCTCCATATTTTAATCAAAAAAATCCCTTATAGATTAATGATTCACTATTTACAAAAGCTCTAAGTACAATTAAAAATAGTTCGACCGTATCTATTCGACCGTATCTAATAGATTTTAATGCCCATAACTTTAAATTTGATTTATAAAATGCATCCATAAAACATGCTGGAAGCTCTGCTCTACCCTAAAAACATCGCTGTAATCGGGGCATCGAGAACACCTGGAAAGGTAGGTTACGAGATAGTAGCCAATCTGATAAATGGCGGTTTTGCAGGCGATATAGTACCTGTCAACCCGTCAGCAGACCAGATAATCGGGCTCAAATGCTGCAAAACCCTTAAAAACTATGAAGGAACTGTGGATTTGGGCATCGTGACTGTTCCCCGCCAGAATGTCATGGTCGCCGTACAGTCCTCTATAGAGGCCGGGGTGAAGGCCCTTGCAGTGATTACTGCCGGCTTCAGGGAGACCGGCAAAGAAGGTGCGGAGCTTGAGCGCAAACTGGCAGGGCTCTGCAGGGCACACAATGTGCGTTTACTTGGACCTAACTGTTTGGGCATTATGAACACACATCAACACATGAATGCCTCGTTTGCAGGGATCATGCCTGAATCAGGAAATATATCGGTCTTTTCCCAATCAGGAGCACTCTGCACCGCCATTGTAGATTCGTCTGTCACAGGCCATTTCGGGCTTGCTAAGCTCATAAGTCTCGGTAACAAAGCAGATCTCACGGAGGTTGATTTTCTTAAAGCCCTGGCCAAAGATGACAATACAAAGGTAATCGTCGGATACCTTGAAGATATAGTTTCTGGTGACGAATTTGTTAAGGCGGCCGAAGACACTTGTTCCATGAAGCCTGTTGTAATTCTCAAGGCCGGGACCACCCCCTCAGGTCTGAAGGCTGCTTCATCTCACACGGGGGGTCTTGCCGGAGCCGATATAGCCTATGGAGCTGCTTTCAGACGCTCAGGAGTAATCAGGGCAGATAATTTTCAGGCCCTTTTTGATTACGCATCGGCCCTGGCAATGCAGCCTCTCCCCAGGGGTGACCGAGTTCTCATTATTACAAACGCCGGTGGACCGGGAACAATGGCTGCGGATGCTGTAGAAAAATCAGGCATGACCGTCGCGGCCCTGGCCTATAGTACCTCAGCCGCCCTTAAAGGAAAGCTTCCAAGGGCATCGAGTACTGGAAATCCCGTAGATGTGCTGGGCGACGCTGATCCGGAAAGATATGCTATTGCATTAAGCACCGCCCAGGATGACGATTCAGTAGACGCCATTATCGTAATTTTGACGCCTCAGGCCATGACAAGGCCCTCAGAGACCGCAAGAGCTATCGCCGATTGCGTGAGATCCGACAAGCCTGTTCTTGCCTCATTCATGGGGGGCAAACATGTAATGCCGGGAAATAAAGAACTGGTTGCTGCCGGACTCCCGGTCTATAATTCGCCTGAGCGGGCAGTCGACGCCCTCAAGGCCATGTACGAATATTCAGTATGGCGGCGGCGCCCACCCCGGATAGTGACACGATTCAGAGTCCATCGCCGGCGGGTTGAGCGTATTATCGCACGGCATCTCAGGACCAACAGGACCCATGTAGGTGATATTAAAGCCAAGCATATCCTGAGTGCTTATGGCTTTAGGATACCGGAAGGCCACCTGGCAAATACTACCGATGAAGCATTGGAGGCCGCAGAGCAAATAGGCTACCCTGTAGCTATAAAAATAGTCTCACCCGACATTATTCATAAAACAGACCTCGGTGGCGTGAAATTAAACCTTTCTACTGCTGATGATGTACGAGATGCATTTGATCTGATGATGCTCAGGATAAGGCAGATTGCGCCTGAAGCCTATATCGAAGGCATTTATATAGAAAAAATGCTGCCGCGGGGCATGGAAGTCATAATAGGCATGAGCCGTGATCCCCAGTTTGGTCCAATGCTCATGTTCGGGCTTGGAGGCATATTTGTCGAAGTAATGAAAGACGTTACCTTTCATCTGGCCCCTATCACCACGGAAGAGGCGTTTCAAATGCTTAAAAGTACCAGGTCCTATGAGATGCTTAAAGGGACCCGCGGCAAAAGAGGAGTTGATTTTGCCGCAATAGCCAACGGACTTCAAAGAATAAGCCAGTTGGTTACGGATTATACGGAAATTATCGAGCTTGATATCAACCCATTTATTGTCGGAGACATCGGGACAGGACCATTTGTGGCCGATGCACGCATGACCTTGGCTCACAAAAAGACTGAGTAATGGGCAAACCAAATCAGATGGATTACGACACAAACTGGCTGGATAAATATAAAGACATGATCGCCACTCCGGGACAGGCGCTGTCGCAACTGCGGCCGGGGCAGCGAGTATTTATCGGGACAGGGTGTGGAGAACCGAAAAAACTGGTAAAGGCCTTGACTGACCGTGCCTCCAAACTGGCCGACATGGAGATTGTCCAACTACTTACTTTGGGCGAGGCCCCTTATGCCCATAAGAAACTTACTGATTGCTTTCTGGTAAACAGCTTTTTTATTGCGGACAATATCAGAGAACTCATTCAGGAAGGCCTGGGCAAATATACACCTATCTTTCTTTCAGATATTCCACGACTTTTCAGTTCGGGTCAGTTACCTCTGGATGCCGCCCTAATACAGGTTACACCTCCGGATGAACGCGGGAAGGTGAGCCTCGGGATCTCCGTGGATATTGTAAAAAGTGCTGCGGAAAATGCCTCGCTTGTCATCGCTCAAGTCAACTCCCAGATGCCGAGGACCCTTGGAGACAGTTTTATTGATGTCTACGATCTGGATTTTCTGGTTCCTGCGGACATACCTATCTTTGAAACCACCGCGCCGGAAAGCACAGAAGTGACCCGCCGCATAGGAAAACGGATCGCAGCCCTTATAGAAGACGGATCAACGATTGAGGTGGGAATCGGACGCATCCCTCACACAGCAGTCGATTTTCTAAAGGAAAAACAAAATCTTGGTATACACACGGAGATGTTCACGGACAACATTATAGATCTGGTGGAATCAGGGGCTGTAACCGGCGCAAGGAAGACCCTTGACAGGGGTAAAATTGTTGCCAGCTTCTGTTTTGGCACACGAAGGCTCTATGACTATATCCACAACAATCCCCTCTTCTCTTTTCGTCCGACCGAATATGTCAATAATCCCTTTATTATTGCAAAACAATACAAAATGGTGGCCATTAACACGGCCCTGGAGATAGACCTTACAGGGCAGGTCTGCGCGGATTCCCTCGGCACCAAATTTTATTCGGGTATAGGCGGCCAGGTGGATTTTAACAGTGGGGCGGCCAGATCATATGGTGGCAAGGCAATTATAGCCCTGCCATCCACTACATCGGACGGGAACACTTCACGAATCGTTGCAAAACTGAGTCCGGGCGCCGGCGTAGTAACTACCCGCGGAGATGTACACTATGTTGTAACTGAGTACGGTGTAGCCTATCTTCACGGCAAAAGTGTGCGTGACCGGGCGCTGGCATTGATCAGCATTGCTCACCCGCGTTTTCTTGAAACTCTGCTTAAGGAAGCTATTGAGGCGAAATATCTCCGAAAAGAGCTCGCAGATGTAGGGGAAAGCTTTATAATAGCTCCACACGAGGCAAAGACATCCTTGCTTTTAGATGATGGAACGAAAATCAATTTCAGGCCTATACATCCTACCGACGAACCGAAAATGAAGGACCTGCTGTATACACTCTCTCAAGATGCAGTGTACTCTCGTTTCATGACACACGTACAGCGCTTCCCATATAAGCAGATTAAAGACTTCGTGTTCGTCGACCATAGAAAAGAAGTGGCCATCGTAGCTGTTCTGCCTGAGGCCCATGGAGAAGATATAATTGCGGTTGGCAGATATTACCTTGATCCACGGACCAACCGCGCGGAGGTCGCATTTGTAGTACGCGATGATTGGCAGGGTCGCGGCATAGGTAAGTTTTTGTTCAGACACCTTACCAATATTGCCAAACGGCATGGCATATCCGGATTTACAGCGGAAGTCCTTAGAGAAAACAAAAGAATGCAGGCAATTTTTAATAACAGTGATTTGCGAGTCAGAAGCAAGCTGAATGATGACATCTATAGCTTTGAGATGGACTTTAATTGATCAGAAAACAAACTCGGCTACCAGGAAAGTATGGTCCGAGGGTTTTTGAACAAGCCTCGAACTGATATCTATATATGCCCTTTCAGCACGATTCGCTAAAGCAGCTGTAGCAAGTATGTGATCTATGCGCCACCCTAAATGTCTCTTCACTGCATTTGGTATTCTGTAGTCGTAAAACGTATACTGGTCCGGATCCATATTAAACTTCCGGAATACGTCTATAAATCCCCATGACTTAACTTTCTCCAAGGCCTTGCGGGCATCTTCATGGAAGCAGACGTGATTTGCATGATGATCAGGGTCATAAACATCTCTTGACTCAGGGGCAACATTGAGGTCTCCACACCAAAGCAGCGGTTCGTCCGCGGAATAATTCCTGTCAAATAGATCTCTTAACCTTTCAAACCACTTTAGCTTGATCTGAAAATACATGTGGTCCAAGGCCCTACCCTGGGGGACATATGAATTAACAACAGGAATATCTTTTACCATGCAACGGATAAGCCTGGCTTCATCCTCCGGACTGTTTTCAAGGTCATCGAAACCAACGGCTATATTGCTCATCTCATGTTTACTGGCGATTGAAACGCCATTATAAGACTTCTGGCCTTTGTAGATCACATTATAGTCTATTTTATCAAATGCCTCCCTTGGGAAATTTTCATCCTGTACCTTTGTTTCCTGCATACAAAGAACATCAATCGAATTCCTTTCTAGCCAAGGTATCAGTATGTGAAGACGTGACCTTATGGAATTCACATTAAAAGTAGCAATACTGAAGTTATTAGTTTTCACATTTTAAGGCCCCTTGCTGAATACTCTGTTTCATGGTCTGCATAAGTTATGCAAACGCAACCAGGATCGGATTTATGCATTTCACTATTTATTACGATAAATATCCAAGAGATTAAACTATAAATCAATAGGCTGAAATAATACCGCAACATGGTAAGTCACCAAGGAAAGATTCAATGGGTATTGATGAACGAAAACACGTTAGGGCACCTATTCAGTTAACTGTTAACTATTCAGATCGACGTTTCTTCTTTACAGAATTCATAAGCAATATCAGTATTGGAGGAATGTGCATAACCGCCTCGAAACCGCTTGAACCTAAAAGCAAGCTGAGCATAACCAGTTCGACAAAGCCGCCGATCAAAGTTAACGGGATAGTTGCATGGTGTAAAAAGAGTAAAACAAACAAATTTAAATACGAAATAGGCATCCGCTTCGATGAGCTCTCAGACGATCAGAAATCCCAAATTTCAGATATTATATCCTCAAGCTTCTGGGAAACGTGTCATTCTCATTAGATTGATATAAATAATTTTAAAAAACTCCACCGATCATCCAGATCTAGGATAATGGAAGAGCCTTAAGTCTAATCTTCTCCCCCTGGTGTTTCATTTTCACGGGAGTTTTTGTAGTGCCTCAAGGGCGGCTTCCTTTACTTCGTCAGGGTAAAGACCTTTGCAGACACTTTTGAGTTTCGGTATCACATTAAGATCCTTTGACTCACCCAAAACATAGAGAATATCGCCTTTAGTATTATCATCTGCCCGGGGAAACCGGTCCCACAAAGGCCCAACAACCTGAGAAGCCATTTCTTTACGCTCTTCGGCTAAGAACTCAAACGTCACCATGGCGCCCAGGCGAATCTGCCATTTTGCGTGGGTCAGCAGATCTAGAAATGCAGGATATATACTTCCGCTTTCCATCATCATCTGAGCCAGTCCAGCGGCATTACCCTGCTCGATGATTTTTATAAGTGAGTCAGTACCAAGCTGTGAAGGGTCCCTGGTCAGCATAATATGAACGAGTTCTTCCATCTGAATCGCTCCAGTCCAACGGAACCGGTCATCCAATATAACCGTGGGCACGGACCGGACGTGGTTATATTTTGCTCTTTCAGGAAACATAGCCCCATCAATAACAGCGATATAGATGAGATTTTCAGATGCGGCGAGAGTCAGTAGCAAAGTCACAACCTGAGGACAAAAAGGACATTGAGGAGCAATATAGACCTGCAGCAAAGCCGGGGCCTTCAGTTTCTTAAGGACGTCTCGAACCGGTGCACCCGGTTTATCCCCGGGCATGTCGCATCTGCCCAGCAAGTTTAAAAAGGGGACCAACTCCCTTCCCAGGGGGACGGCATGATAGGTTATGTTCTCCCCGATACTGATTCCAGGCAACTGTTCGCCGTCAGCCTCCGCTCTTTCTATATGTACGCCTGGAGCCAGACGGCTAAAGTCTTCGCAAAATGCCTGAATTTGCTTGCTGCGGTGGTCTTCTGTCCGTATAAAACCGATCCGAATTTCTCCGTCTAATTTCCTATGCCACTCGGTTATAATCGCCTCGTCCTCAGGAGTCATAATATTCGCTTCCATACAAAGAATTATTATGCCAATCGTCTGGGATTCAGAAAGAGCTTTATATAACCATCTGTTCGTACTTCGGCCAAAAGTTTTTTGGCCCGCCTGGATATCTCCAGCATATGCTTTGCACCTTCAGAGCGTCCATCCCAAAAATTTATCACAAAGTCCGCTGATCTGAGCAATACCTCATTTCTCATCATAGTAGCCTTCAGCCCGTGCTTTTCCCACTCTGAAGGAATAATCTTCCATTCAAGACCCGCTTCACTTGCGTAGCGCTCGCCCAAACGATCAACCCCTGGAGCATTCCCCGAAAGTACAACGTCTCCATCAATCAGCAAATGCTTCAGTACACTTTGAATCAATTCATATGACTCTATACTTCGAGAACCTCCAACAGCCACTCTTGCCATATAAAACCGCCTTTATTAGTCTTATACCTTCATTCTTTTTCGCCCCGTGCCTGATAATAAATGCCATCGCCTTTCATAGTTCTTGATCCGGTTATTTTACCTTATGAATAATAATCATACCTCCTTATACCCCGCCTGGAAAATATAACTTCCCTATTTTTCGTCTTTTTTATATTAGCCATCAAATAGATAGTGAAGCAGCGTCTTTCCAGTCACCATTTATTTCCTGCAAATGATCTTAACTGTCTAAATGTTCTAAATAATTGTTGCTAAATAGTTTCTTCCTCCTGTTCTTTCCTTGATACTATGACTTGGCCCGCGCTCCTGATTTTTGCCTTTTTATTTGGCCATGTTAATTCTTTATTTATTTCTTGCGCAAGCTTTATGGACCACCGTACCATCTTTCAACCTCAATTTTTTACCTGTACCAAATGGCTTTCCACAACGCGGGCAGAAGTCAGTAGCTTTTGGCCACTTAACCTTTTTCTCGCCTATGCCCGAAATGCTGTAACCTCCTGATTTCATATCGCCTTCCGCTTATTCCTTAAAATCTGCCTTTAAATCGTTTATAATCTAAAAATTATACCTCTTATTGATTTCAGCACGGAAAACATCTGCTCAGACTGTGTTTTTCAGTGCAGAATTATCTCTTAATATACGCATTCAGTCCTATTGTCAAAGGCTTGCCGTCAACCATGACGTCGGTGACAATATTCCCTCTAGTACTGGCCACAATTGAGGTCTTTCCTGATGCACTTGGTACAGGTTCTTTATTAATTTCAATTTCGATATAAAGTTTGTTGTTTTCGATCTTGGCCTTCATTACGTTTCTCCTTATTTTGTCTCTTTATAGAGACATACACTGAACCGCTGGCATACTCAGCCTAATCAGCTTAGTTAAATTTATCTGTTAAGCGCCTTCTATATAGGCTTGAAACCTGTCTTGACTTATGGCCAATGTAAATAGCGGTCTCAACAATGTTATTTTTACAGAACTTGTAGATTTTATTGGCGAAATTTTTACTTAACGAATTGGCTATTACTCGATTATCCGAGCCCTAACAGTTGTGTAATCTTGTGATAATTAGGATGGTATGTATGTATGTATGTATGTTAATTGGTTTGATATGCCCTGTGAGCCTTCTTTCTGACTCAGTTATAGCTGTATAAGAAAGGGCCTGCATTTCAGTCGATCCTCGTTAAATTAAAGCCTGATCAAAATTAAATTTTTGAATACAATAAAAAATAGCATAATCAAAAATACGAACAGGCATATAACCACAATTCTAATCAATGAGACATTTATCTACCAAAACGTCAGTCATCTTCTTCTGAGTTTTCTCTGACAATGTCCTTTACATTCTCAAGAATGTAGAGCACATCATGAACAGTGACTTTTGAATGTTCCTCACAAAAATCGTCGATTGTAACAAGTATACACTCGGTTAATTCGTTAAATTGATCCACAGAAAGATTGGAAACAGGCTCCGAAGCCATGAGCGAATCCAGATCAATACCATAATATCCTGACAGTTCTTCTTTAATTTTTTTCAGCCTGTAGGCATGCCCTCGACCCGAAGGTTTTCTGTCCCGCATATTTACAACTTTGCCCATAAAGACCTCCAGCCTGTGTAAGATGTTTTTTTATATAACACAGGTCTCAAATATATTAGCTCAATTTATTGAGCAGTGGCAAGCTTTTTAAAATAAAATTCAGAAGTGATCAATTGACAGATTTTATCACAAAAAGTAAATTTCCTCTATGATTCTAGAAGAACTTACCATGCCGGCCTTTATAAAAGCTCTCACTAAAACCCGCACTATTATAGTCCCCTTTGGTGCTGTCGAAGAACACGGACAACATCTACCATTAGGGACAGATACGATTCATTCGTATGAATTGGCAAAGGAAACAAGCAAATATCGTCCTATTTTTGTTGCGCCACCAGTGTGGTACGGTCTGTGCAGAAGCACAAATCAACATGCCGGAACAATTACCATATCCGGAGATACCTTGAAAAGCCTTGCCGTAGAACTCAGCACATCACTTTATAATCAAGGACTCAGAAACTTTATACTCCTTTCCGGTCATGCCGGTGGCACCCACATGGCTGCACTCACTGATGCAGGCGAAGAGATACTCTCTAATCTTGAAAAAAGCCGGGTGGCTGTATTGTCTATCCTTGATCTGATAGCTGAAATTCGAGACGGAACTGTAGAAACAGAAAACGACTCGCATGCCGGTGAAGTAGAGACTTCATTAATGCTCCACCTGAGGCCGGCTTACATAAATGGTACAAGCCCGGAAGAGTATCCCTCCTTTCCCACACCTATATTGGCGAGAGACAAAAGAAAATTTTGGCCCGGGGGCGTATGGGGTGATCCTTCCAAGGCCTCTCTTGAAAAGGGAAAAACTTTGCTTCAGAAAGAAGTTGAAGCCCTGCTAAGCCTGGTAAACAGAATCGAGTCTTTTGATGGTTAAGGCCAATTCAATTTGGGCACTTGGTTTTTGGAACGTATTTCTAAAAAATTCTGAATTATGGAGAAAATTGCCATGTCCACGTAATGGCTGTCCTGAGCAAAGATGGATTTTACAAGTAGCTCCGATATTAAACTGCCTTCTTCTATCTCTTATGGGAGTAGTCTTGTTGCAGGCATGTCAGAACGGCGCAGATCCTTCCAGGGCCCCTGATTTTACACTTTTAAATCTCCGGAACAAATCTGTAAACCTCTCTGAATATAAAGGGCAGGTAGTACTTATTAACTTCTTTGCAACCACCTGCCCTCCCTGTAGAGCTGAAATCCCGGATTTCATTCTTTTGCAAAACAAATATGGTCCGAAGGGTTTTGCCGTTATTGGAATATCTGTTGACCAAAATTGGAAAAGAATTCTTCCTGAATTTGTTCAGGCATTAAGTATTAACTACCCTATACTGCTTGCCACATCTAGGGTGATAAGAGATTACGGAAATATCTATGCGCTTCCGGCATCCTTTTTGATTGACAAAGAACATCGGATTCTCAAAAAATATACCGGCCTGGTATCCAAGGACGAACTAGAACCAATCATAGTTAATGCGTTAGGCATCAATAAATAATTCTCCAAGAAAGACAAAAAATGATTACCCCGTAAAAAGTCATAAAATACAGTTCTTTTCCTTTATACAACGGGAAATAAAAGGGATTTTTAATATGACAACTTTTGCAACTGATAAATTCACAATTCAACAATTCTATAACCGTCGAGAATTTCTTAAGTTATCTGCCCTGGCATCTGCAGGTTTTCTGGCAGGATGTGCCATTAACCCGGTAACGGGGGAAAAACAGATGATGCTGGTTTCAGAGGAATGGGAAATAGAAGTTGACCAGCAGAATTCGCCTCATCAATTTTCCACAGACTACGGAATACTCCAGGATGAAGGATTGAATAGATATATTCAACAGGTCGGGGCCTTGATGGTCCCTCACACCCACCGCCCCCAAATGCCCTATTCTTTTCAAGGGGTCAATGCAACCTATATCAATGCATATGCCTTTCCAGGCGGAAGCATTGCCGCTACCCGGGGAATTCTGCTTTCACTTGAAAGTGAAGCTGCATTTTCCGCCCTTCTGGGTCACGAACTGGGTCATGTCAATGCCAGACATACGGCTCAGCAGATGTCAAAAGGGGCTGTAACTCAAGCCATACTGGGGGGGATAAGTGCTTATGTGGGGACCAAAGGAGAATTTTACGGGCAGCTGGCCTCCCAGCTCGGCATGCTGGGCGCCGGGGCGCTTCTGGCATCCTACAGCCGTGACAACGAACGCGAAGCGGATTATTTGGGTATGACGTATATGATCAAAAGCGGGTATGGCACAGAAGGTATCGTACAACTGATGACCTTACTAAACGATCTTCATAAGGGAAGCTCCAATGCAGTTTCCCTTCTTTTCGCCACACACCCCATGAGCCAGGAGCGATACGATACTGCGGTCTCACGAGGGAATTCCGAATTTAGCTATGCCAGAGGAAGGCCGCTTAATCGAGAACGTTACATGGACAATACCGCCGGTCTTCGAAAGTTGAAAATCCCCATACAGCATTTTCAGGAGGCCGAGGCATTAATGGCCGAAGAATCATATGACAAGGCCGAAACTTCTTTTCAAGAGGGATTGAAAATTGCACCATCGGATTATGCCGGCCTGGTTATGATGGCCAAATGTCAATACGCACAGGAAAAATATGACCGTGCGCTGGATTTTTCTGAAGAGGCCAAGCGGGTGTATCCTGAGGAGGCGCAGGCAAACCATCTTAGCGGGCTTTCCAAAATCAAGCTAAAGAAATTTGATCAGGCGGTTGAGGATTTCACCAACTATGAAAAAAAACTGCCAGGGAATCCGAACACCATTTTTTATAGAGGATATGCCTTTGAAGGCATGGACAACAGGCAAAAATCGGCCGAAGACTACTCTCGATATCTCCAGCAGGTCACAGAGGGAGATAAGGCAGAGTATGCCTATCAACGTTTAGTGAAATGGGGGGTCATAAAGCAGTCGAAACAATAAGTTGACAGGAAATCGATCAAGGTAGTAGGAAGATACCTTGTCTTTTTTACCACTATTTTTTAACCCACTTTATGACATCCGCCCTAGTCGGGATCTTGCCCACGGATTTCACTTCGCCGTCAACAATGACCGCCGGCGTGCCGAACACGCCGTAACTCGCGATTTTCATTGCATCCGTCACTTTTTCCACATTGGCGGCGACATTGGCTTCAGCCAGCGCATCCATGACAATGCTCTCGGTCTGTCTACACCTCGGACATCCTGGTCCTAATACTTTAATATCCATTGGTTACCTTCCTTTCATGATTTTTTGTTTATTTTTCATATCAGCCTATACAACAAACGTCCCATATACCATCCCGGCAATGGTGGACATAACCACGACGGTGGTGACGAAAACCGCTGTTTTTTTGAATCCCATCACACCGCCAATGACAATCATGTTCGGCAAGGATAGTGCCGGACCCGCTAAAAGCAGCGCAAGGGCCGGACCCTGTCCCATGCCGGAGCCTAAAAGGCCCTGCAGGATCGGTACTTCGGTCAAGGTGGCAAAATACATCAACGCACCTGCCATGGACGCAAACAGGTTGGCCGACAAAGAATTGCCGCCCACCAGCATGGCAACGTATTTTTCCGGTATCAGGGCCGGATGGCCGGGACGGCCCAGCAGAAACCCGGCGGCAATGACGCCGATGGCGAGCAGCGGGGTAATCTGTTTTATAAATCCCCATGTGGCGTCCACCCAGGAGATCAGTTCATCCCTTTTGAACCAGGCCTTGAGCATCCATGCCAGGACAATCAGCAGAAAGATGGTGACAATCCATTTGGCGGCAAAAATTCCTTTCCAGATCACGGCTGCATCCGGACCGGGTTTGACAAACGCCGCAAACACCAGGATCAAAATCATGGTCAGCATATACATGGAGTCCTGTATCAAAGTTCGTCCTTTTTCATCTTCATCCGGAAAATAAAAATTTCCAGCTACCCGCTCTGCATCTTCTTTTCGAAAAATAAACGCCATGGTCAGGCCGACACCCACTGCAAAAACAACAGCGCAGACGGCCCGGGCAAGGCCCAGCTGCCAACCCAGAATACGGGCGGTGAACACGATGGCCAACACATTGATGGCCGGACCGGAATACAGAAATGCAGTGGCCGGACCGATGCCCGCACCCCGGGTGTAAATTCCAGCGAACAGGGGGAGCACGGTACAGGAACACACTGCCAGGATCGTTCCTGAAACCGACGCCACCGAATACGCCAGGACCTTTTTTGCCTGGGCCCCGAAGTATTTCAGCACCGCCGCCTGGGACACAAATACCGTAATGGCGCCGGCAATAAAAAATGCCGGGATCAGACAGGTCAGTACATGTTCCTGGGCGTACTCCTGAAGCATCATAAATGCCTCAAGTCCGGCCTGACGGACCCCCGGGTCGGCCCAGGGGATGAAATAAACGCCAAGATACAGGGCAACCAGCCAGAAAAGTCTTGTTTTTTCCTTCATTTTCTTATTTTTACCTTGTTTAAATAAAAATCATGCCTTCAAAGGCCAGCCGGCAATGGCGGCTCCCGGCACAGACAGAGTGCCCTCAAAAAAGGCGACCACCTTCTGACCCGGGGGCCCATTTTTTTCATCGGCTGCGCCTGGCATAAAACAAACTCCTTTCACTCCCGAATAAATCTATAGTATCGAAATATAACGATATAATAAGTACGTTAACAAAAAAACCCGAAACCCGGCGCTTTATTGCGAGGTTTAAGGAACAAATACCGAAGCAACCTCATCTAAAAGGCAGGGGATTGCTTCAGTCGTACCATCCCTGCTATATCAGGGGTTTAGCTCTCAAAGAGAGAAAAAATATAATCTAGAGACTTTCTGGTCAGTCATGATTTATGAAATTTATTTTTTACAGATATTCTCACGTCTGATACTGGGCAAAAGGCCCGCCAACATCCGAATTTCCGGATCATCCTCCAGCCAGTGTCTTAAGCCTCCGATCATCGTCGCCGCATAGGGGCTCTGTCCACCGTCCGCCACCCGGTAGTTAACCCACAATCCTTCTTTTTTGGATGTGATCAGACCGGCATCCTCCAGGATCTGAAGGTGTTTGCTGGCCGTGGACTGGGCCACGGAGAGCGCGGCCTGGATTTCGCACACGCACATCTCCCGGTGCTGAAGCATTTTCATGATCTTGACTCGACTGGGATCGGACAGGGTCTTCATAACCTTTAAAAATGATTTCATGGTTTCTCCTTACTTATAAATCGTAATATAACGATATATAAAACTCTGTCAATCTTTTGCCTTCATCAAAATAGTTTATGGGAAATCTCTCCGGGGATTAGGGAAATACCTTATTTTCTGCTCACATTCAGGCGGAAAGAAAGGGCAGACGGGCCGAAGATTCATCGATTTTGAAGACCTGCGAGCCGGTACCGGCAGATACCGGCGCCCGGTTGAAAAATTTCCCCGGCATTGCTATTTTATTACAGCATATATCAAGGGAAAGCTTCAAAGGCCCATATAAGTAGGGTGATGATTCAAAAAGCAAGCGGCACTGGACTGGTCAACCTGCTTGCCAATCCCTGAAAAGCGATTTCCCGTCACCTTTATTTATTTTCTATTATGCACGAACAGGCATTTATCGATAAGATCATCGAACAGGCGAGTGCTCAAGGAGAGATAGAATCAGTTTTTCTTGAAATTGGGGAGCTTGCCCATGTCCCTGGCGAAGAGCTTGTCTCTTCCTTTCGGATACGTGTCTCCTGGAAAATTGATTGGAAAGAGATCCCTGCGCAGGTGGAGTGTGACTGTGGATTTTCCGGTCATCCGACCATTCTTGAACGCGGCCATGACCATTTCATGATTGAATGTCCAAAATGCAAGGGTATGCCTGTCATAGTCGCCGGCACTGATATCAAACTCGTAAGCGTCAGGGTAAAATAGATGTGTCTCATGGTCCCTGGGAAAATCATCTCTCTTGCTTCCGGCAGGGCTGTTGTTGATTACGGAACAGAGAAACGGGAAGGCATTATTGTTGAAGGAGATTATTCTGTTGGCGAGTACGTCCTTGTTCAGGGCGGCATCGTGATTCAGAAGATACCAAAAGAAGAAGCGGAAGAATCCCTCAAGCTCTATCAAAAAGTGTGTTCATGACGTCTCTGACCTTCTTTGTATATCTTTTCAGATTCTCTTCCTGCTCTTTTGTAAGTATGTGTCCTGCATAGCCCCAGTGAATTGCCACCTTGTCTCCTTTTTTGATCCCAGGCAGCATAAGCTCGGAATAGACTATTGTCTTCATCTCGCCTTCTTTAAGAAAATATTCTTTTTCTTTTTTTAATACATTAGTCTTTACAATTATCTGAGTTTTAAAAACATCCAATACTTCTCCCCATGCTATCCTGCAGTTGTCCATGTTGCGTATGTTTGTTTCCACTGAACCTGTCGTCGCTCCGACACCGACAAACAGTACATTGAAATCATGATGTGGTACAAAGCCTTCCGGCAGTCTCTCGATCAGCTTTTTGGCAAATGAAGGCGGAAGACCTCTTGTTGTCAGTTTTGTGATTATCTTTCCACTATCTTCTTTATTGAATCCGTCAAGGAGTTCATTTCCTATCCAGTAGGCTTCAACTACTTCATAATCAAATGGATCTTTATTGTTCTTCTCTGCTATTGACTCAAAGTAAGGGTAGAGACCTTCAAATTTTCTGAATACCTCTTCCACCTCTTCCCTGTTATCCCTTTTTTCCAAATACCTCAGGAAAACCCCCTTTCCTTCTTTTGGTCCGCAGAACCGGAGGGAATTTGTGATAAATGAGAACCTGATCCCTAATTCAAGCCCATCCATAACCTTTTGCCTTTAATGCTGTTGACGGGGGGTGTTCTGAAAGCCGGACGATTAAAATTATCCCCGTCACGATCAGCAGCATACCCGCTGCTTCATTTATCGTTACAGTTGCTCCCAGGAAAGACCAGGAGAGAATGGTTGTTATCGGTGCTCCCAGCGTGAGGATTGCAGCTGCAGTTGTGACCTTGATGAATTTTAAGCCGTTATAATATGTCAGGACATACAAGAGCAAAAATACATCACTAATCAATATCCACGTCCATTGTGATGTACTCACGGAAAAGAGGATACTGATTTTACCCGCTGCAGAAAGGAATGCGAGGATAAAAACGGATCCGAAGAACATCCTGCCAAAGGCCACTGTTGTTCCTGAGAGATCCCTGAGTACGTATTTTGCCAGGGTGTTTTCTATTGCCCAGAACAGTGTTGCCGCAAGGATGAGGAGATTTCCCAGGGAGAATTTCAGTTCCGGCTGTATCATCACGTATGTTCCCCCCATCAGGAGGATCGCCCCTGCGAGTATGCCTTTTGTCATCTTCTCTTTCAGAAAGATCATTGCGAATACCGCGACATAGACAAACATCGTCTTGTGTATGAATGAGCCTGCTGCTCCGGTTGTCATCTGTAGGCCTTTGAAAAAGAGAAGGAATGGTATCGAACCGCCCGCTAATCCAATTACAGTCAATTTCAGCCACTGATTTTTTGTGAGATTTTTCAGTTCCTTCCAGTTTCCAATTCCAAGGAGAATTGCAAAAAGCGAGACTGCTACAATGATATTTTTTGAAAAGGTGAATACAGATGAGTCAAATCCTTTTACGCCAAAACTGTTTATGAATATTGAAAACCCTGAGATGAGCGCGGTGCAGAACACAAGCACTATACCTTTATTCATAGATATTTTATTATCTCCTCCTTAATCTTCTTTTTATCTCCACTCTCTGGAACCCCTATTATTTTTATCTTTTTTAACATTCCCAGCTGTTTCATCAGCTCAAGGAAATAGGCAACATCGAAATCATGCATCGAGACGAGTTTATTTATCTTCAGTTGAGCTGCATCAGTGATGACTGTTGTCTCTTTTACGTTCTTTATCACATCAAGGATAATGATCTCTTCTTCCTCTGCATCAAGGAGCAGGTCCGGTGTTGTGCAGAAGGTTATCTTTGCCTTTTCTTTCAATTCTTCCGCCATCTCTTTTGCAAAGGAATCACTTTTCAGATACTCATTTCCAAAGACGTACAGGTGCTTTAGAGCCATTTTACCTCAAGGAAGTGTGCAGAGCAGGAGAAGCAGGGATCGTAATTTCTTATAAGCTTCTCGACATCCAATACAATCTCTTCTCTTTTCTTTTTCAGCAGGCTCGGCATCCTTTTTCTGATGTCTTCCTGCATCGCATAGAGGTTCTGTGCCGTTGGAGTGATAATATTTGCATCTGTAATTGTCCCTCTTTCATCCAGGGTATAATCGTGCCAGAGTGTTCCTCTCGGCACCTCTATCGCGCCGACACCTCTTCCTGGCCTTGGCGTAATCTCAGGCATCTCTTCTTTTTTTATTTCCCCCTTGCATATCTCCATCGCATGATCGATGCAATGGATGAGTTCTATCGCCTGCGCGAGATTATTATGATAGGGATTTTTTGATGGAAGCTTCAGGCCAGTATCTTTCAACGCCTTTTGTGCATCCTTTGAGAGTTGACGATGATTGTTATTAAGTCGTGCCAAGGCACTCACAAAATATCTATGATCTTCTTTTACTACAAAATTTGCTGTTGAATAGGATTGATGATATTCTTCAATGAACTTTCTGTATTCATGTTTTCCAAATGAGCTTTTTCCTGATGCGAATTTTCCGTTCAGGACCGCATATTCATTTGGATCAACAAGAGAGAACCACTCTGCGTCTGATTCAAATTCAGGCTGTCTTAAACCTGCAAAGAGCTTTACTGTCGCAATCGCGTCTTTCTTTACTTTCAGAAGCTCTTTTCCTGTCTCCTCCATTTCTTCCTGTCTTGGGAGTTTCAGCCATCCTCCGACCCCTGCGGAAACAGGATGAAGATCCCGTCCGCCTAAGAGCTTTACTACTCCATTTCCCATTTTCATCAATCGCAATGCCGACTGCAGCTGCGGCTTATATTCCGGTGCCATGGAAAGGGCGGATTCATATCCCAAATAGTCCGGAAGCGCAAGAAAATAGAGATGGGTCGCATGGCTTCTGATGCGTTCCGCAAGCGTAAGGAGGACCCTTAACCGGCAGGATTGTTCGGAAATTGTCAAACCAAGGGCGTCTTCTATTGCAGTCAATGCAGCAACAACGTGGGCACAGCTGCAGATGCCGCAAATCCTGCTTGTCATCTCATGGGCGGCATAATACCTCCTTCCTTTCACAATGCCTTCAAAATACCTTGCCCCCTCAGTCGCCGATAGTTCACAGGTCGTGATTTTTCCCTTTTCTATCTTGAGATTCAGCCTTGCATGGCCTTCAATTTTTGTGATATGATTCAACGTGATAGTCTTACTCATAGAATTTCTTTTCTCCGTCAAATCTTGTCTGCAAAACCTTTGATTTTGATCCTTGCATGACTCTCTCAAGCATAGGCAGCTTCAGCCCTGCAAATGTCCGCATACGGTCCTGAATGAACCTGTCGTCAAACCCCCTGTCTCTCAGTATCTTGATCATGAGCTCAAGATTCATATCTTTTGTCGGTCCTCTGCAACCCCAGCATTCAAGGCCACCATTGATACATACTGCGTTGCAGCCTCCGGTTGTTATCGGCCCGAGGCAAGGTTTTCCTTCGTCCAGAAGACATGCATTTCCATTTCTTCTGCATTCGATGCAGACTGGATTCTGATGAGGTCTTGGAAGGACCCCCCTGACCGATCCCTTAATGAATCTGAGGATCTCTTTTTTATCCGGCGGACAGCCCGGGATGTAATAATCTACCTTTACATGTTCATCATGGGGACTTGGTTCTATGTCCTGCAACTCCTCTTGCCTTTTATACAGAAGGTGTTCATAGTTCTCTTTCAGTGTGAAGTGACGATATGCAGGCACACAACCTGTGCATGCACAGGCACCGAGGGAAATAAGCATCTTGCTGTTCTTTCTTAATTTCCGGAGAATTTCAAGATCCAATTTATTTGCAACAAGGCCTTCCAGGATTACGTAGTCGAACTCTTCGTCGGTATTCAATTCCTTGATGAAGGGAAATGCCTTAAGATCAATCAGGCTTAGGAGATCCAGAATCTCTTCTTCATTGAAGATGATGGAGAGCTGACAGCCGGCACAGCCGGTAATTCCATATACTCCTACTTTGAGCTTTTTGTTTTTACTCATTTTCAAGATCTTTTATCTCATCATATCTAAACACCGGTCCATCCACGCAGGTGAACTTGCCTTTTATCATGCAGTGACAGCATACACCAAGGGCACAGTACATCAGGCGTTCTGTTGAGAGAAATATCTGATCATCGTTGAATCCTTTGTCTTTCAGGGACCTTATCACGAACTTCATCATGACTGGAGGACCGCAGACAAAGGCTATCTGATTGTTGTTTGATATATCCATTGATTCGAGCGCATCGGTCACAAATCCTTCTTTCGCTCCGTAGCAAAACTTTCCATGAGTGTTTTGATCGACAGTCACCTGAAGATTATATCTATTCTTCCATTCCAATAACTCCCGCTGAAATAATATATCATCCGGGGAACGGTATCCCAGCAGGAGAGTCAGGTCTTTATAATCTCTCCTGTGGTTTTCTGCGTAATCAATGATTCCTTTGAGGGGAGCCACGCCGCAACCACCACCTATGATCAGAAGGCTGTTTCCCTTCAGGTATCTCATGGGATATCCTTTACCATAGGGCCCGCGTATGAAGACCGTATCTCCCTGCTCAAGTTTTGAAAGCGCTATGGTCACATTGCCTACTTCTCTTATGTTTAACTGGATATATTCTCTTGAATCAGAACAGATGCTTATCGGGCATTCTCCGATTCCAAGGAGGCCCACCTGGACAAATTGGCCGGGATCATGATCTATCTCCATATCTGCCTTGACGGTAAAGCTGTCGGATGTCTCTCTATAGAACTCCAGAATCTTATACGGCTTTGGCAGGTATGGATTTTCAACCGTTGTTTTCTGTTTTGCCATTCTTCATCTCATTCAGTATCCTGACAAAATCAATCCTTGTAGGGCAGCCCTCGATACACCTGCCGCAGCCTACACACATCTGTACACCATATTTTTCCTTGAAATATTGCAGTTGATGGTAGATTCTGTGTTTGAACCTGTCTTCTCTTTCTTTTCTGAATATGTGGTCTCCTGCCACTCTTGTGAATTCCTGGAGCTGACAGGAGCTCCACTCCCTTCTTCGTTCTCCTTTGCATGGATCCGCTGTCTTCACTTCATCATGGATCTCAAAACAATAACAGGTTGGGCAGAGTGTTGTGCAGGCGCCGCAGGAAAGACAGATGTCTGCACCCTTTTTCCAGTCCTGGTGATCGTAGAATCCGGATATGTCCTTATTCTCCAGCCTGTGAACTCCGGGAATCCTTTTCTCATTCTGGGTTATGAGGCGCTGTGAATCCGTGAAAAATTCCCGGTATTTTTCCGCGAGTGATTTTCCTCTTTCTGAGCCTACTTCTACCAAAAAATGATCTTCTTTATCAAAAAACATGAGATCGAAGAAATCCACAAGGTCCAATGATCCACAGAAACAATAGGGTGAAGGGGCTGTATTGCAGTGATATCCCAGCAGGTAGGAGTTTTCCCGCGCTGCTTTGTAATAGGGATCTCCCATATCGCCGATAAACACTATGTCTTGATTTTTTATCGCATTCAGATCGCAGCGCCTCAAACCAAAGAACATGCGTTTTTTGGCCGCGTATGCCGGTACTGTTATACTGGTACCTCTGAACTGAAAGAGTGTCTCTTCTTTCCTGAAGAAGTACTCTTTTACCGGAAAGTAGGACTGCTTCTCAAGATAGATCTCTTCTGCATGGTATATTTTTGAGAATCTTACCAGGTCGGACTTTACTGGCGCAATGATCTCAAAGCCCTTTTTCACCACATCCAGAAAATGGAGCAGCCTCTTTTTTTCTAAACGTAAAACCTGCATATACGGATTTAAAGACGGTATTTATTTATAAGGTCATGATAACGAGTCGAAAAAAACTTAACTTTGTCTGTAAGGCACAGGAAACATATATAAATTCTTCAATCAATATTTGAAGTTATGGCAAATGGGAAAGGGATCAAATTCTATCTTGGAATATTTATTATTGTAATTGCTGTAATAGAACTCGTCAAACTTAGCATACTTTCAAGGAGACCTCTGAGAAACTTTCTAGCTAATTTAAAAACATACCTAATACTAATATCTTGCTATATATTACTCAATATTATATAATCTCTCTGAATCCAATTCAGGAGAGATAACGATGATAAAGAAGAAAAAGTATCAAATATCATTTGCGCAACTCCAGGTCAATAAATGCTTAGATAAGACCAACTGGTTGCATAATGTTAACAAGCTGCTCGATTGGGAGCCAATAAGGCGGAAATTTGCCAATCTTCACCCCTCTAATACCGGTAGACCTGCATATGACCCTGTCTTTATGTTCAAAATACTCCTCATGCAACAGTGGTTCAACCTGTCGGACCCCCAGGCTGAAGCCCGGATCAATGACCGGATCTCTTTCAAGATCTTTCTCGGTTTGGATATCGCTGATACCGGACCAGATGAGACCACCATCTGCAACTTTAGAAACTACATTGGTAGCATAGGATTGGCTGATGACCTGTTTGAAGAAATCAACAAACAATTTAAACAAAAAGGGCTTATTGTAAAAACTGGCACCTTGATTGACGCATCTTTCTATCAGGCCTCTACTAAACCACCAGCAAAAGGGAAAGAAGCCAAGGATTCTGATGCTGCATGGGGTGCCAAGGGAAAGGGTAAAAACAAGAAATATTGTTACGGATACAAGGTCCATATAGGAGTGGATCAGGACTCCGGCATAGTTCGGAAAACAGAAATAACCAATGCCAGGATCAATGATCACGAGGTGTTTGATGAACTCATCAGCGGAAATGAACAG
>DQXT01000052.1 GCA_011042225.1 Deltaproteobacteria bacterium
AGTGAGACGCCTGTACATCTCGCCTAGAGATGCGTTTTTCCCACCGACCAAAGGTACGTCTTTGATCGCAATTTCGTTAAACCAGAGAATAAATGGCCTATCATTCATAATCAGTACTCCTTGTCTTTAACGTTAGTTTCGTCTCTATTTGTCATTCCGCCGTATTATAGGAGAGATTAACTCTCTCTTTTTATTATATAAGCGATTTATGATAAGACGAATATTACAATTAGATTTGCCGGATCATAACCGTTCGCAGTTTTATGGCATGGCTTCTCTGTCTTTCTCCTTGTCTGCCTTTGGCAGCCAGTTATTTTTTATAGAACCGATGCTTTTAAAGAAATTTTCTCTTCTTGTTGCTTTAGTAAAACAATATGATGTAAATGTTTTTATAATATCTGCCAACATAACAGGCCTTCTGTCAACCCTTAGGGTATGGAAAATAACGACCTGGCACTTCTTTGCCCATCTTTATCACGTCTTTAATTGATATTTAATCGCAAAATCTTTGAATTACACTGCTGGTCCTGCGGTTTTACTAAAACGGATAGACTAAATCTATAGCAAATTAGGGCGCATATTCTAACAATTTATTTTTTAAAGGCCCTTAATAAAATCTTGCATTACAAACCGTTTACAAAAGGTGCGGAAGAGCGCTTTGGCTGCTTACCATTAAGTATTCCACTATACTGCAATTGATCAGAATTACCAAATGCTTACTACTGATTTTCGTTCCGGCCAACAGGTTATTACAAAAGCAATTGTCTAAAAAACATCGGCGTTTGGTTGATCCATACTCTACTATCAATTGAGAGTCTCAATAGATTTCAAATACTTATACAAAATGCGTTGCTTTTCAGTATATTTGATCATATAATCGTCTGTGAGGATAAAAATTCAAAGAGGATGGCAAATCCATCAAGATGTCGGATGCTGAAATTGCCAGAAGACTTAGGGAAACCTTCCCTTAGGAACCTGACCGGACAGTAAAAACTGCTCCTGCAAAAAGGTTTTATACGGATAATCCTGCCTATACATTTCTGTTTCTGGTCGTCTCCATCCGGCTGCGAGCATAGAGAGACATCGCGGCCATGGTTTCCAGACTGGTGCCTTTAAATAGTCTATGCTTATGCTTCGCAGAAAACAGTAAAAGAAATGCATTCCATGTTTACTCAGGTTATCAGGATTTGACTTTTGAAGGAGAAAAAGATTAGAACTGGATCCTGTAATAAGGGCTGATGACATCCTGAAATTGTCTTTATCTTTAATAGCTTGAGTATTAGAGAGTAAAGATCATCTTTAATATAGATCTCAAAGAAAGGGGGAACAGCATTATGGGAAAACTGGGCAAAATACTTGCGATGGTTTTAGTGTTCATCTGTGTAATATTGGCTGGGCTATCGCTTTTTGTACATTTCTATCTGACTGAAGACCGTATAAAGGCACTGGTAATTCCCCGGGCGGAAAAGACCCTGGGCAGAACTGTTCAGATCGCCGGAATCGACGTAGGCCTTTTCAGCGGCATTACTGTTAAAGACTTTAGCGTGAAGGAAGCGGACGGTCATACTGATTTTGTTAGTACAAAAAAATTTGTGCTGCGCTATGATTTTTTACCCCTGCTCCATAAAGAAATAGTAGTGAGTAAAATACGCCTTGATGCCCCGTATGTAAGGGTATGTCGCGACAAAGGCGGGTGTTTTAATTTTGAGACACTGGCGGTGTTAGCCGATGCTCAGCCCGAAAAACAGAAACCAGAGAACACCGGAAAGCCTTCATCAGCCTCCCTCCCCCTGGCACTCACAGTGAATGAGGTAATTGTTGATAATGCGCAATTTGTTATCAGCGATGCGCTCAAGGAGATTCCCGATACAGACTTAAGGGCCGACCTCAAGGTCGCTTTAGATGTCGGCCGTGATCTGACATCGCTGCGATATCAGGGAGATCTGCGTTTTGACGCAGATACCGAATATGGAGAACTCAGGCCCCATATTTTTGGAAAGAGCGATTTTGATCAGGATCGGCTGGGCTACACGGTTGACGTCAACCTGGAAAAGGAGCAGATTCGCCTAAGCGGAGATGTGAAAAATTATGCAAAACAGCCTGAGGTCCGGTTAGACGTATCAAGCGATAGCATTAATATAGACTACCTTCTTGTCCTTGCAGCGGGTTTGCCTGCGAAAGCTCAAGATGGAGGAAAGGGGAATTCTAAAGATATAAAAATAAAAATAAATTCCACTGCCGCCCCTGGATCAGCTTTGCCCCTCGGTCTCAAGGCTGCAGGAGAGGTCAGGATTGGTCAGATCCTGTATAGAGGGCTTGCGGCAAAGGATTTCTTGCTACAATACAGTCTTGATAAAGACATCTTAACTGTGAAGGATCTCTCCACCAAGGTGGCTGATGGACAGGTAAACAGCAAAATAAAGGTGGATATTAATAAGCCCGGCTTGGCGTATGATGGACAATTCGATATCAAATCCGTTAAGGTGGAGGGTTTACTGGCATCTCTGGCACCTAAGGCCAAGGACATGATATCCGGTACATTGCAGTCCCATTTAACCTTTTCCGGAGCCGGTACCGAATGGCCCAAGCTCGGCGATGTCCTCATTCTTGACGGCACATATGGCCTTCACGACGGGCGGGTCAGCAATACTCCTGTTACCGTGGCAATAGCCAAACTACTCGGCCTTGATGAACTTAACAACATGTCCTTTGAAGACCTTGATGGTTCGATCCATATTACTGATGGCCAGATGGATATTGAAACCCGAATGACGGGCAAGCATGTCAATGCCGAAGCCAACGGGTCTGTTGGCCTTGACGGCAAGCTGAATCTGCCAGTCAGCCTGCATTTTTCTCCTGAGTTGAGTAAAAGGCTTAGAAAGCGTGCTTCAGTGACCAAATACCTTGCGGACCAAACAGGTGAGATAGATATAAGCCTCAAACTTGCCGGCACTGTGACACGTCCGTACCCCACTCTGGATACAGCAGGGGTACAGAAACAGATAAAAGAGACTATTCGTAAAAAGGCCATGGAGGAATTGGGAAGGGCATTTTCAGGAGAAAAAAAGGCCAGGTAAGGGAAGTGGCAGGAAGTCCCCTCAGAGATTTGATAGATACTTTATCTTTTTTATTTGGCTGACAATTTCCTGCAATTGAGGTCATAAGTTGTCTCCCTCGTTGCGGCACTGATTGAGGTGGTCCAGGTTTTCACGAGATATTGAAAATCCTGTGTCCTATTTTTTCGAATGGTGCTAAAAATTTTAGTGCGTGATGCCTGGGGCGGCGTTTAAGTCCGAATCGCAAAAAGCGATTTTATATCCGACGCTCAAGCACTCAATTTGTCTCTATGCCTTTTTACAAAAACAAGGAGCAAAAAATGCAGGACGAAATAAAGACCGCACAAAAACTGATCGAAGTAATTATTGATTTCTTTGTCAATTACAGTTTTCAAGTAATCGGTGCTATTTTTGTCCTTGTCATTGGTTTGCTGGTTGCAAGGTCAGTGGCTTCCTTTCTTTTACGGCTTTTTGAAAGAAAAAACATAGATGTTACCCTGTCAAAATTTATTGCCGCTACCTCCAAGGGTATCATAATCGGTTTTGCAATCGTTATCGCCATGGGCAAATTTGGAATAACCATAGCCCCCTTTATCGCTGCACTCGCTGCGATGGCCTTTGGGGCCAGCTTTGCGATTCAAGGGCCGGTGGCAAATTATGGCGCTGGCCTTGTGATTATCCTTACTCGACCATTCGTTGTCGGCAATACGATATCTGTTTCCGGGGTCAGCGGCATCGTGGATGAAGTCACTCTCGGAGCTACAATTTTAACAGACGAAGACGGAGTGAAAATAACTATTCCCAACAAATATATAGTGGGTGAAATTTTACATAACTCAAAAGAAAAAAGATCGTGGAGGAGATCGTCGGAATTCAGAAATTCAATGACTCATCAATCGACATCGGTTTGCGCTATTGGATACCCAGCCGAAAATATTTTAATATACTCTATCAGGTAAACTTGGCAGTCTACAGACAGTTGAAAGCAGGTGATATAAAGATTCCTTTTCCTCAAAGAGACGTTCATATTGTTTCTCGATCTCAGGATGAACCGTCCACGACTTCACAGATTTGAAAAAATCGGCTCCCTGACGTTTCATAATGGATTTTCGGAAAGATCCGGATATGGGCAGCGAGAAGATAATATGATGAAAAACGTATCATCGTTTCTATATAATAATGACCCTTAATTTGACAACTTGGCGCAGTCATCACTTGATTAACTGTCAATACGTTCAGTTGCGCCTGGAGTGCTCTTGCCCGGACGGACTGAACGGTTATTACATATATAATTGCCTCCCTCTATACGCAGGCCTATACCCTTTACTATTGCAGTGGATACCGTTTTTCTGGCTGCTGCCAGAATTCGCCCAAAGGTCTGTCTGGAAATACCCATCCTTAAAGAAGCAGCGTCCTGATCCATGCCTTCCATATCACTCATACGCAATGCCTCAAAACCTTCAACAGTTAGAACAACTTCATCGAGACCGCGCAGCGGTATACCCCTTGGCTTGAAATAGGTTACCGCAGGTTCTTGATCAACTCTTCGCCATTTAGGGGGTCTAGCCATATTTCCTCCTCTGACTTAGGTGTTCAATACTTTATTCAGAGACTCGATACACCTTATATTTTCTTCAGGGAGACCAACAGTAATCCGGATGTGATTTGGTAAACCATATGCCGTCATTGCCCGAACAATGACTCCTTCCCTGAGCATCTTCTCATAGACTGTTTCGGCATTCGTACCTATATCCACAAGAACGAAATTGGCCTCACTGGGCATTACCCTGCATCCCAATTTCTCAAGTTTTTCCGTGAGAAAATTTATACCCTGCCAAACGGCATCAACGGTTTTTTTAAGGTGTTGATGGTCATCCAGGGCTGCAACTGCCCCTATCTGGGCCAAGGTATTAACATTAAAGGGCTGCCGGACCCGTTCCAGATATTGGGCCACCTCTTTGTCCATAACCCCATAGCCCACTCGAAGTCCGGCCAGACCATAGGCCTTTGAAAAGGTCCGAAGGGCTACGACTCTCTTGTCCAGCTTCATACATTCCACTGCCTTTATTGTATGCTCGGCCTTCACAAATTCAATATAGGCCTCATCCAGAACTATTAGTAAATGATCAGGAAGATCTTTGAGAAATGCATCAAAGTCTTTGTGGTGAATGATTGTGCCCGTAGGATTATTGGGGTTATCCAGAAAGATCAGGCGGGTTTTGGGGGTAACTGCGCTTGCTATGTTCTCAAGGTCATGATGATAGTCTGAAAGGGGAAGGACTACATTGATCCCCCCCGCGGCCTGCACCATCTTATAATATACAAGAAAACTTGGATTACTACTTATTGCTTCGTAACCTGGTCTTATAAAAACCCTTATCAAAAAATCTATCAACTCATTGGATCCATTGCCAAGTACTATTTCCTCAGAAGATATTCCCAGCATATCGGCAAGCTTTCCCTTGAGGTAGTAACCACTACCGTCGGGATAGCGGTGCAGAGAAGATACTGCATTACTTATGGCCTCCCGGGCCTTTGAAGACGGCCCCAATAAGTTTTCATTAGAGGCAAGTTTGATAGCATTCTTTATTCCATACTCTCTTTCGAGTTCTTCAAGGGGCTTACCTGGAGGATAAGGGATAAGGTCTAAGAGATATTGCGGGACTTCAAAGAATAAAGGTTTTGATTTATTAAACATATACTGATCCTTAATTTTCTGACATAATGAAACGATCTATTGGGCATTTATGTTACACAAACTTAACCGGTTTTTGCAGTTCTCGAATACAGCTTGTGTTCTTCCAGCCCGAGATTCGGATTAACATCCACCCTGATTTCGACATCAAAATTTTTTTCAAGGTTATAGAGTTCTAATCGTTTGCGATTGAGCAAGTATGATACGACCTGAGGAGAGGCCTCCAGCACAAGTTGTCCTGAATTCTTTTCATGAATACATGCCAAATGAGCACTGATTCGTCTTAAGTCTGCAAGCGCGAGGGCCTCAACGGACATAACCACCCCTCTTCCATTACAGTAAGGACAGGAGCAATAGCTGCCTAATTGCACGGGAGAGCGGATTTTCTGGCGCACCAGTTCGAGAACACCAAATCGCGAAATCCTCGCAATTTCCGTCCTGGCACGGTCCTTTTTAAGGCACTCCCTCATGTGTTTTTCCACCTGCTGCCTGTAGGACCTGTTACGCATATCAATAAAATCAACGACTATTATTCCGCCCAGGTCCCTGAGACGCAGTTGTCTTGCTATTTCCTCAGCAGCCTCCAAATTGGTCTTTAGCGCGGTCTCCTCAATATTTTTTTCTCTGACGTTTTTGCCGGAATTCACATCTATAGATACCAGGGCCTCAGTTGGTTCTATAATAATAAACGCCCCTGAGGGCAGACTGACTCTGGGGTTATATACTTGATCTATCAGGGTCTCAAGATCGAAGTGTGAAAAAATGGGGACATCCCCTTGGTATAAACGTAAAGTAGCCAACTGTCTTGGGGCAATAATGCGAAGAAAGGCCTTGATATTATCATAGGCCTCCTGCCGGTCTACCAAAATTTCTCCAACATCGCTTGTAAGATAGTCCCTTAGAAACCGTTTTACGAGATCACGGTCTCTATAAATCAGGGTTGGGGCCTGAGCGGACTGGGCCTTTTTCCTCAAGTTGCTCCAGAGTCGAACCAAGTATCTGAGATCCTTAAGGATATCTGCTTTTGGAACGCCTTCAGCGACTGTACGGGCAATAAGCCCCACACCTTCAGGCAACTTGCATGCCTTTAAGATCTGCTTAAGCCTTTGGCGTTCCTCCTCATCCTCAATTTTTCTGGATACTCCTACTTGAGCAGTACCGGGCATCAGTACCAGGTACCTTGCCGGAATTGATAGATAGGTTGTTACCGCAGGACCTTTTAGGTGGGTTTCTTCCTTGACTATTTGAACAAGAATGTCCTGATCCTTTTTTAAAAATTTCTGTATATGTCTTTTATTCTCAGCATATCCATAGTATTCGGGGTGTATATCAGCTAAGGGCAGATAGCCGTTTCTGAAAAGGCCGATATCGACAAAAGCCGCTTGCAGGCTCGGCTCTACTTTTATTATTCGACCCTTATAGAGATTACCCCTGGTCTGGGTATGGGAAAATGTTTCAATATCAAAGGCCTCAAGACGTCCATCCTCAAGAAGGCCAATTCTGCATTCCTCTGGCGCCTCCATGTTGATTACAATCTGGCAATTGCCGGCTTTGCTTGATTTTTTACTTGTTTTCATATTAATTTTCGTCTACTCCTAAACACCGGCAGAATTTTAATTTATATTGCTTGAAAGACCTGTTTATCATATCTAACTGATGGAGATTCCTAAATTATCAACTTACTTTATATTGAGCAAGTGCTCTGTCAAGCGTGTATTTCGCCTTTAAGCATATTGAGGGCTGTCCTCATATCTGCCCGTGCATGTTATGCACCGCACACAGACAGGTATGGGCAACTGGCCTGCAAGCCGGCTCTCAAAGGTAATAAAGACATTACCCCGAATAGTGAATTTTGAAACTGGGAACATATAAAAATATGTCGGAAAAAAATAAAATACAACTTGCACTCCTTTGTGGAGGACGTTCTGCGGAAAGGGATGTTTCCCTCGCAGGGGCAAAGGAGGTGAAAAAGGCCCTTGATCCAAGCCGCTATGATATCAGGTGCTATGATCCGGCCAAGGACCTTGCCCGACTTGTCAAAGATGCGCCGAGTCTTGATGTTGCTTTCATACTCCTCCACGGTCGTTACGGAGAAGATGGAACCATACAGGGTCTTCTGGATCTCATCGGTTTACCTTATCAGGGTTCGGGAGTCCTGGGCAGCGCCTTGGCCATGGACAAACTGCTTACCAAAATAATTTATCAAGAGGCCGGAATACCGACACCTCCGTGGATTAACCTCCTTCAAAGCGACAAAGTGTACATAAAGAAAATTGTGAATCACTTAGGTATTCCCCTCATAGTTAAACCCTGCAGCCAAGGATCAAGCGTTGGAATAAGAAAAGTGCTGGATGAAAACGAACTTTATCCCGCCATAAAAGAGGCCTTTCAATGGGACAACAGAGTTCTTGTTGAATCTTTCATAGAGGGAAAGGATATCACCGTGGGAATTCTGGGTCTTGAGAAGCTTTTGCCGCTTCCCGCGGTTGAAATCATTCCTGGCTCGAGCTATTCATTTTTTGATTATAACGCAAAATACTTGCCCGGGGCCACCAAAGAGATCTGTCCGGCAAATATACCGAAGGAGGCATCAGAAACAGCCAAGGCCATGGCCGTTGCCGCTCATAAGGCCTTACAACTGCGGGCCTATAGCCGTACAGACATGATTCTTTCAAACACCGGTACGATATTCGCCCTGGAAACTAATACAATTCCAGGGATGACTTCTACAAGCCTATTTCCCCAAGCCGCTGAAGCAGCTGGATTTTCCTTTAGCAAACTACTTGATAAACTCATTGATATGGCATTGTCTGAGACGGTTCAGTCATATCATTGAAACAAAATTTCAAAAATGGCCTCAAAATATTGAACAAAACTTCTGAAAAAACCGACAGAGATAATAACTAAAGATTCATTCATAGACATAAATGCGTAAATACTCAAAAAAAGTGCCTTCGAACAGATATAAAATTGTAATGATCAGTTAATTGTTTCTCGATAACATACAAAAAAGACTGGCAATTTGAATGAAAAATTATATACTTAGGCAATTTATACAGAAAAATGCTCACGATATGGAACACTATCGGATTTTTAGTAAATCCACCCTTGGCAAAAACAAAAATTCTGGATAATATCGACACGAAAACACCCAAGAGGTTGGCAATGTCGAATCAGCATATCTCAAGCAAGACCTATGAATTTTTATTCTCTTAAAAAAGCAACCCTTCTTTTTGTTCTGTGTCTCACCTTTGGCTGTTCCGCAGCCACGGTCAAAAACGTAAATCACAACGGATTTTCTGCCAATTGCACCTTCGAAGAAGAAACTAATATTCAGGATATCGCAGAACAGTTAGATCGCATTCCTTTATCAGAACATGCAAAAGTAGCTACTATAGAACTTTTAGAGGATCCAGTGGATGGCATTAAAATCAAAGAAACGGATAGAGAACAAGATTTTTTAGACGCCGCCCTGGACTATTGCAAAATATCCAAGGAATTCTGGATTGAAGGTTACCTCAGTAAAGCCATCGATGCCCTGGATCAGGCGTATGAGTTCATCCTAAAGGTAGATCCGGGAAGTGATCCGGAATTTATCCAACAAAAGGAAGATCTGAGATTTATGATCTCCAAACGCATTTTGGAAATTCATGCATCGCGATATACCGCTGTAAACGGAAATCATAATGCCATACCACTGATCATGAACAGCTATGTAAAACAGGAAATTCAGAGTTTCCAGGGACGCGAAAAAAAGTTCTTTATAGAGTCCTATAAACGTTCAGGAAAGTACCGGGACAAAATCGTTAATTCCTTAAAGGAAGCAGGACTGCCGGAAGAACTCTCATGGCTGCCACTTATCGAGAGTGGATTCAAAGTAAAGGCATTATCCGGCGCCCGCGCCCTCGGGCTGTGGCAATTTATCCCCTCCACGGGCTATAAATTCGGTTTGAACAGGGATACCTGGATAGACGAAAGAATGGATCCTGCCAAATCCACTGATGCAGCCATTGCATATTTAAAGGAATTGCACCAGATATTTGGGGACTGGACCACTGTTCTTGCAGCATATAACTGCGGTGAAGGGACGGTCCTGCAAAAAATTCGCAGGCAGAAAATTAATTATCTTGACAATTTTTGGGATCTATACGAGAAGCTTCCGAGGGAAACCGCTCGTTATGTTCCCAGATTCTTGGCTACGCTTCATATAATGAAAGATCCGGAAAAATATGGGATAACTCTTGATGAACCAGATAAACCGATACCATATGAAGAGGTAACCATAGAAAAACAAATCCACATAAAAACACTTGCTAAAAACCTGGATATACCCGCTGAAGACCTGGCCGCATTGAACCCGGAGCTTCGCTATAATGTCACTCCAGGTACTCCCTATGCCATCAAAACTCCACTGGGAAAAGGCGAAAGTCTTCTTGCCAAAATTGCGGACATTCAGGAGTGGTCTCCACCTGAAAGGGCTTATGTGTATCACAAGGTTAGAAAAGGAGAGACACTTTCTTTTATAGCCACTAAGTATCATACGAGCATTCGGAATATTATGTGGGCAAATAATATTCGTAAAAAACATTTTATAAAATCTGGACAAAAACTAAAGATACCCGTTGCAGGCAGAGGAACGTCAAAATTATTGGCCAAAGGTGCTGCAAGTCTTCATAATGGGAAATATACAGTAAAAAAGGGAGACTCGCTGTGGCTTATCGCCAGAAATTTCAACACAACAACAAAAGAAATTTACAGGCTCAACAACTTGTCTTCAACCCGCCTTCATGTCGGCCAAAAGTTACAAATTGTAGAAGAAGAGTCCCAAACTAAAAGCAGCAAGAAAGAAATATATTACGTTAAACATGGAGATACCCCTTCACAAATCGCTAGTAAGCACAGTATATCCCTGTCCCGATTGCTTCACATCAACAATCTGGATATGGGATCTAAAATATATCCCGGACAGGTGCTTGTAGTCAGCAACTAGTCATAGAAAATCATACAGGTTATCCTTGCTTAAACTGCAAAAAGTCTGAAACATGGTCCCGTTTAAAAATCCTGAGACGCAAGGCGCTGAATCTTTCAGAAATGAGACATACTTATTGTACATCGCAGTGACTTGTTTACCGAAAGGCATAGACAGGCCGGGAAAACGATTTTATAAATAGTCGTCAAAATAACTCCAGGCAGGAAGTATCGGCATAAACAAAAGGAGAATATCGCAATTATGGACGGTAGAGTAAAATGGTTCAATGATAAGAAAGGTTATGGTTTTATCGAGACGGATAACGAAGGTGATGTCTTTGTACATTATAGTGCTATCCAGGGAGAAGGATTTCGTTCATTGCAAGAGGGAGAGAGAGTAACTTTTGATATAGAGCAGAGCCCCAGGGGCCCTCAAGCAACCGATGTTAGAAGGGTTTCAGGGTAAATAAAATTTGAAGGCCGGGCGCTTTGAAAATTTATTCAAAATGCCCGGCTTTACAAAGAGGTTGATTAGTAGCTGAGCAGAAGCCTCAATGGAATATTTGTTGAGTGAGGTTCGCGGATTTAAATATTTTTTGTAAGTTCTTGTTGTTGCCAGTTACTTCTCTAATACAAAAAATAGTCCCTTTGGAGAGTTGACGAGCGTACCTTCAAACGTGCTTTTCGTGACATAACGCACAGTAAATGTCGGTTTGAAGAGTTCTGCTATCTTTTTTTCGGTAAATCGATAAGGACCTCTGTCACCGGGCTCCTCATAACTGAATACTTTTATAAAAAGCCTGCCGCCAGGACGGATGACTTCTGCAACATGATGGATATAATGTCCACGTTCTTCAGGCGGAATACCGTGAAAACATCCACGGTCAAAGGCATAATCAAAATTTCCGAAATAAGTCAAAGGCTGACATACGTCAGCTATTTCGTATATGAGATGCGGATTCAAATCGCCAAAGCGAAGGCGGGCTTGCTCAATTGCAGCAGTTGCTATATCAACGGCTACAACTTCATATCCCAGGGCTGCCAGCCGGGCCGCGGCTGTCCCCGGCCCGGATCCCAGCTCAAGCAAACGCCCGGGTAAGGGGGCATATTCCGATAGGGCTGTAACGAGATCTTCGTCAAGGCAATCAGTATACCAAGGCATATCTTCTAAAGAAACCGCTTTATAAAAATACTCCCAAGTTTGACCGCTGGGACCTCGAGCCCTTTTCCCCGATAACTCGATCCTTGACATGGTGAGATCTGAGAGACTGCCCCTTGCTACCAGCTCAATGCTATGATTATCTGGGTCTTTGAGTGTAAGCATCTGTTCTGTTCCCAGCCGTTCTGACGGGCCGTTGACTTGTAATCCCAACGCTCTGAGCTTGTCACGAGCTTGCAGAAGCTCCCATATTGGTAACCAAAAGCTCACTGTTATCCTGTCTTTTTTTAAGGGGCGCTCTATGAGTCGCAGCGCAGCATGTCCAGTTGATACCTCCCATGTCCCATCCGGCAAAGCTCTTGCCATCATGCCGAGTTTATCTCTGTAAAATATCAAGGAGTTCGAACGGTCACTTACCGGTAAAATCACACAGCGCATGTCTCGCAACACGATTGGAATATCAAGACCTCGAGCAGTCATATCTTTCATGCCTCTTTTTTAATGCACATGTCACCCATAATTGTATGTCTTTTAATTTTATTTTCATTAAAGAGCAACTTGCAAAATCTCCATTACTTATTAAATTCCACACGATCAACAACAGGCGGATACTATACTGCATAAATTGTTCTTGAGAAGAAAGTCTTGACAGTTTCAGGAACCATTTCTATTATTCAGATTCGGTTTATTGCGGGAATAACTCAGTGGTAGAGTGTAACCTTGCCAAGGTTAAAGTCGCGGGTTCAAATCCCGTTTCCCGCTCCAATCATTAAAATAGCAGGGCAGCCATGGCTGCCCTTTTTATTTCCGGCATTTATGAAAAATTTTCCTCCGTGTCTAATAACCTGGTCTACTTTTCTAGTAATTTTTATACTGAACCTGGAAGTTTTTGCAGGGGCCAAACTGCAAAATCCCCAGGTAAAGCAGGTTACAACCACCGTAAGCGGCCAAGTGGATCTATGCCTTTCCTGCCACAAGGAAAAACCAGACCAAACTCACGGTAGAGAGGTCCTGGGGTGTGCTGTGTGTCATATGGGAAACCCGCTTTCCGGCGACAAACAACGGGCACATATGGGTATGGTTCTGAATCCCGGAGAACTTCGATTTGCAGATAAAACCTGCGGTCAGCTCGGCTGCCACCCGAATGAGGTCACTTGGGTCAAGAACTCACTTATGGCTACAAATCGCGGTATCATAAGCACCCTTCGTTTTTACTGGGAAGAGAGCCATGATCACAATGAAGACCTTTCAGTAAAAATGCTTAAAGATACGGGCATGAGTTCTCTTGCCCTTGACTACTACAGAAAATTGTGCGCGAGCTGCCATCTATGGGTTGAACGTGGGAGTCTTCCCGATTTTCTGGCACGCAAGGGCGGGGGTTGCACTGCCTGTCACTTTGTGAAAGACGAAGAAACAAAACTAAAAGACGAGAAACATCCAAGAATAATAAAGATTATTCCCATGGAAAATTGCGTATTATGTCACAACCGAAGTGGACGTATCGGGCTGTCCTATCAGGGACTATTTGAGTCTGAGGGCTATGGCACCCCGTATGAAGAAGGCGACTTTTCTTCCCAAGAGTTAATTGATGGCCGTTTTTACCGAATATTTAAGGACGATATTCATCACGAAAAAGGAATGACTTGTATTGACTGCCATACTCAAAAAGAAATCATGGGAGATGGAGAACGCCATGCCCATTTTGAAAACCAGCTGGAGGTTACATGCAGGGATTGCCATGATATTTCTAAAACATTAGATATAGTTATTGCAGCCAAAAAAGCTGATAAAGGCACTTCTGTCACCTCTAAGTCCTCCTCGAACCGCCTGGAAATACCAAAACAACAAATAGATCAATCACCAAATCCACCCAGTCCTCCCGAACTCAACATCCATCAGAAAAACGACTCATTTTTCCTTGAGAATAAACAAAATAAAAAAGTTCATCCGCTACACGCACCTGATCCGATCTCATGCATGCATCCAACTCATCGCCGTCTGTCTTGCCAGGCCTGTCATAGCAAGTGGGTGCCTCAGTGCTACGGCTGTCATATCCAGATGGATATGAGCAAGACCCAATTAGATAAGGTCTCAATAAATGAGACCCCAGGGCTCTGGAAAGAGTTTCGTTCATTCATACGCTACGAATGTCCACCTCTGGGAATACTTGAGCATGGAAAAAAAGAAGGGAAAAATCCTTCTGAAAAGACCGAGCTTCAAGCCAAGACTTCTGAGGTGGTTATTCTTGTTCCCGGGTGACAGGATTTCATTACCGTCCTGGACGGGGTGGGCAAATGGAAACGTGATTTTAAGCGGCTCACAGTCTCATGGATGGACCCTCATACCACGCAGAAAGGTGGACGCTCCTGCAAGGAATGCCACCAAGATCCCAGGGCATTAGGGCTCGGTCAGGGCAACCTCTCCCTTGGATCTGTTGGGTGGAACTTCACATCCTCTCTTTCAGGTCTTTCTACCTCCCTGGGCATAGACCACCCACTGGACTCCTTCGTTGACATACAAGGCAGACCCTTAGTCCTTACATCAAGAACGGGACTAAGACCCTTTAATTCAAAAGAACTTAATAAAATCCTATATGTGGGGCTTTGTCTTCCATGCCACACAGATTTTGACGACCCTGTAATGAGAAGCTGGACTCCCGGAAAAGCACCTTCCCCTTGCCCCTGTGCCGACTTTTTTAACAGTCAGCATGCTCCGGAGAATTAGCCTTGAAACAGATCGCCTTTTTTGACTTAAATGGGATTTAATGGGAAACAGCCTGTTGATCATGGAACCGGGACTTTATAATCAAAATATGCTTAATTGACTGGCCAGGATTAAGCCAGCACAATTCGGGACAGAGCAGAGGTGTCAGTATTGAGCGATATTTGTCCAGGAGGACTAATTGAGTGGATTTCCGCGGTAGGAGCCACTTTTATTCTAATTTTCTTGTCTGAAATAGGTGACAAGAGCCAGCTTGTTTGTATGACTCTGGCCGCAAGATATCGAGCCCTTCCGATAGTCATAGGAGCAACTTTTGCCTTTGCATTTCTTAATCTCTTGGCAGTTTTATTCGGGGCACTCCTGGCTAACCGGCTTTCAGAGAATATGATAAATATCGGCGTGGCAGTGCTTTTTGCAGTGTTTGGCATCCATGTCCTGCTTGCGAAAAAGAAAGACGGAGATAAAAACATATCCTGTAAGAGCGTTCACAGTATATTGATTACAACCTTTCTGTTAATCTTTATGGCAGAATTAGGTGATAAGACCCAAATCGCCGTTGTTGGGCTGAGTAGTACTGCCGGTTCTATGCCGGTCTGGTTCGGCGCTACGCTGGCGCTGAGTCTTATATCCGGTATCGGAGTGCTGGTTGGAAGCAAACTATTCCAGCATATCCCCATGATATTGCTTTACCGTATGAGCGGCGGAGTCTTTTTGATCCTGGCTGCTTTTGCACTGAGCAGGGTATTTTAAAGGAATATACTTGTAACGGATATATCCGAAAAGTCTATTACGCAGACCAGCACATCTCGGAACTTTATTTATTTTGCCGGGTGTTTTACCCCTTAAGCGCGGGAAAAGTCATAGAACAGCATTTTTGGGGATATCGTCCTTTCATTTGCCCCCTTCTAATTCAGGTCCTGCAGGTTTATTTATGTCTTCCTGGGAGTTGAGTTTGTCGGCTATTTCAATGAAGGGCTTGAAAAGATCAATGGGAATCGGGAACAGCGTAGTTGAATTATTTTCCGTGGCTACTTCCCTGAGGGTCTGGAGATACCGGAGTTGCAGGGCAGCAGGCGCCTTGTGTATGATATCGGCGGCATCGGCCAGCTTTTTTGCTGCCTGAAACTCACCTTCTGCATTAATAACCTTGGACCGGCGTTCCCGCTCGGCCTCGGCCTGTTTTGCCATAGCCCTTTTCATCTCTTGCGGGAGGTCTATCTCTTTTACTTCTACTTTACTGACCTTAATACCCCAGGGCTCGGTATCAAGGTCTAATATCTCCTGAATCTGGGCATTAATTTTATCTCTCTCTGACAGAAGTTCGTCCAGTTCGGCCTGTCCGCAGACACTCCGGAGGGTGGTCTGGGCCAATTGAGACGTGGCAAAAAGGAAGTTTTCCACCTCAACCACCGCCCTTCTTGAATCCAGGACCCTGAAATAGACTACCGCACTCACCTTTACAGATACGTTATCCCTGGTAATGATATCCTGTGGTGGCACATCAAGGGTAACTATCCTAAGATCGATTTTCCTCATCTTATCAATAACAGGAATGAGTATTATAAGACCCGGGCCCTTGGTCTTAATGACACGACCCAGCCTGAATATTACCCCACGTTCATACTCGTTGAGTATGCGAATGGCTGATATCAAAAAAGCAATGATCAAAAAAAGCAGAAAAGCGAGAGAGATTGTCATATCTTGCCTCCATGGATCATCGAGACCCTTAATTTAAGTCCATCAACACCTATAACTCTTACCTCAGTATCCACAGGTATGGTCTCCTCGCTTACAGCGGTCCATAGTTCTCCGTGTAAAAAGACCTTACCACCCCTCATTCCTACTGTCTTTCGAACAATACCTTTTTCACCTATAAGGGCTTCTGCCCCGGATTTCGGACTGGATAAGGTAGCTCTGGTCACCAGATAAATAATAGCAGCCAGAAAAGAGCCGACTCCAAGCATAGTAGTCCAGAGCACATCCGTGTCAATGGAAACCCCTGTCTTTGAGGTGTCGAAGAGCATAATAGAACCCAGAAGGAGTGAAGCCAAACCCGCTGCCCCCAGTACGCCGTGGCTGGCAATTATCAGTTCCATGACGAACAGAAGCGCCGCCAAGAGCAACAGGAGGAGACCAGCGGTATTTACAGGAAGGGCCTGTAGGGCAAATAGGCCCAAAAGCAGGCATATGGCCCCTATGGTCCCCGGGAAAATGGTCCCTGGATGGGCAAACTCAAAATATAACCCTGTCATGCCGATCATCATGAGGATATAGGCGATATTTGGATCTGCTATGGTCCTGAGTATTTTTTCCCTCAAACTCTCTTTTATTTGTATAATTTCAGGGTTAATAATTACTAGTTCGGCCGGACCATCAGGCAGACTCACTGCAATGCCATCGAGTTGATTAATCAGTTCACTGAGGTCTTTTGCCAGGACATCGATTACTTTCAGTTCCAAAGCCTCTCTTGCAGAGGCGGAAACGCTCTCCCTTACCGCTTTTTCTGCCCACTCCGCGTTCCGGCCACGCTCTGCTGCCATACTCCTGGCCATGGCGGCAAGGTCGTTTTCCGCCTTTTGTTTCATGGTCTCGTCTTTTTCTCCACCGGAACCCAGGTTTACCGGATGAGCGGCACCAATATTGGTACCGGGCGCCATGGCTGCAACATGGGCGGCAATAGTGAGTATGGCACCGGCCGATGCGGCCTGTGCGCCGGAGGGACTTACATAAACAACTGTTGGAATCGTTGATGCCATTATTTCCTGAATCATATCCCTAAGAGTAGATACAAGGCCGCCAGGTGTATCGAGCTCAATCACCAGACAATCGGCCTGACCCATGTCGGCCTCTTTAAGGGCCCTTTTTAAAAGCTCTGCTGAACCGGGATTTATGCTGCCTCTTAATTCGACAAGATAGATAAGGGAATGGCCTGCCGGATTCCGCGGTTTGTATTGCTGATCAGTTCCCCATAAGGATGGAGTTAACACAAATAAAAAAAGCGAAATTATAAATAATAGGACCGCTTGTAAAACTATGTATCTACCCAGCCTTGAAATCCACGACATTGAATTAAGTGTTCCCCATCTTAGAAAAAGAATATCAGGCAGGATTTTTATTAAAGACTTCTGCATTGGTTTTTTAACGGTATTTGTCATACTCTTTTTCCAGTATTTGGAGGTCATGCCAAGCCACACGTTTGCAGTCCAGTTGTTGGCTTCCTTTTAATCTTAACAGATATGCCGGATGATAAATTACCATGACCTTGGCATTTCCCAACTGATGGAAGCGACCACGAAGAGATTTCAAAGGGGCCTTTTCTTTAAGGAGGGTTTGGGCGGCCACAAGTCCTAAAGCAAGTATAAGAGACGGATTGATGAGACTCAACTGGTGTCTTAAGAAGGGAAAACAGGCGGCGATTTCTTCATGTCCGGGGGTACGGTTACGGGGAGGTCGACACTTGATTACACTGGTGATAAAGACGTCCTTTCTGAAAATATTTATGGCATTTAACATATCTGTAAGGAGTTCTCCTGAAGGACCTACAAATGGCCTGCCCTGAATATCTTCTTCTTTACCCGGGGCCTCTCCTACCACCACCAGTTTCGCATCTTCAGGTCCCTCTCCGAAGACCGTATTCCGCCGTTTTTTATACAGCTCACACCTTTCACAATTCTCAACTATCTTGCGAAGCCGGACAAAATCAGTTTCTGTAGGAATTTCATCCCTATATTCCCGGGTGGAACTGAGTTCCTGCGGGGATGCTTTACTTTGGACAGTATGATTCAGAAAGGATGAAGACAATTCAGGACCTATGGAAATGCCCTCAACCCCCAACTGTTTCTGATAACGGAGCCAAGATGAAATATCGTTCATTATATTAACAATTTCTTTTTTCATGTTAATCTATCACGATTATATACCAGAATAATAACTACCGTCCAAAGCTAAAGTCCCATAGACCTTCCACATCAAGAGTTCGTCTTATATTCCAAGACCAGAGGCCCTTCTAAAAGGCAGACCGTTTTGAGAAAACCAAGAATAAAGCCAAAACTGCAATTGCGCCCACGGCAGAACCCATGGTGTCTGCCACCCAGTCAACCGGATCAGCATACCTATTGGGTACAAAATACTGATGAATTTCGTCGGCAAGTCCGTATAATGATCCAAGAAATATGGCCTGACACATTGCCACTGTTTTAGAAATCGAGGAGTTGTACAAGCGCCACCACATAAGCAACGCACCTAATGCAAAATACTCTAAAAAATGGACAAGATAGTCATTGCCCGATATGTTGGGAAGTCGATTCCCGGGGATGGAAGATGTTCCGAAAATGACTCCTGCATATGCTATGCACAAAGCTAAACGTATATTCATGAAACAAGATTCCTTGATTCACTTGACGGTATATATAGAGTAAACTATGAATGATTGTTTGTCAGCGGCTGTATTATCTTATAGACATGATCTGAATTCTTTATCATATTTTCCCCATGAATAATCATGGCATTCTCCAATAAGGAGTGGACAACTTGAATGACGAAAGCCTAGTTATTAAGCAGCGCCGCGAAAAAGCGGAGCAACTGGAAAGTGATAATATATCTCTTTATCCCAACGACGTAAAGACGCCTGAAAGTACTTCGACAATAAGGCGTTTGTATGATTCGCATAGTGCGGAAGACCCGGGAAAGGTGCAGCGCAGCTTCAGGCTGGCCGGTCGTGTAATGAGTTTGCGCCGTTTTGGAAAGGCAGCCTTTTTACATATTCAGGACAGCTCCGGTCAACTGCAGATCCATGTAAGAAAAGACGTGGTTGGAAATGAGGTCTACAACCTATTCAAGAAATTCGACATTGGTGACCTGATTGAGGTTAGAGGTAAGCCTTTTAGGACCCGCGTAGGCGAATTGACACTCTCAGCTGAGAGCATCGGCCTTGCGGCCAAGTCTTTGAGGCCCCTTCCTGAGAAGTACCACGGAGTAAAGGACAAGGAGATCAGATATCGCCAGCGATATGTCGATCTGATAATGAATCAGGAAGTAAGAGAGGTTTTCAGGACCAGGTCCCGTATTGTCCAGATATTGCGTGAGTACTTTACTTCCCATGGTTTCCTTGAGGTTGAGACCCCGATGATGCAGTCCATTGTGGGCGGCGCAACGGCCCGTCCCTTTACTACCCATCACAATGCCCTTGGTATGGACCTTTACCTTCGGATAGCTCCTGAGCTGTATCTGAAGAGACTACTTGTAGGCGGTTTTGACAAAGTTTTTGAGCTTGGCCGGAATTTCAGGAACGAAGGAATTTCGATACAGCATAATCCGGAGTTTACTATGCTGGAGTTCTATGAGGCCTATGTTACTTATGAAGATATGATGATGCGGACAGAGAAACTCTTTTCGCGGATAGCTGAAGAAATTAAGGGCGGAATGGTCTTCTCCTATCAGGGCTATACGATGGATCTCACTCCTCCCTGGCGCCGGATGACCCTTGAAGAGGCATTAATAGAGATTGGACAGGTTTCGAAAAAGGACCTTGGGAACAGAAAGGGTCTTGTTGAAAGATTGACGGCCCTTGGTGCTCCACTGAGGGGTAATGAGAAGACAGGTAAATTATGGACAAAGTTATTTGATTTACTTGTGGAGCCCAAGCTTATTCAGCCGACTTTTGTAAGTCACTACCCTATTGACGTCTCACCTCTGGCCCGGGAAAATCAGGAAAATCCTCAAGTTACAGACAGATTCGAACTTTTCATTGGCGGTCGCGAGATTGCGAACGCATTCTCAGAGCTCAATGACCCAAGAAAGCAGCGTCAGCGTTTCCAACGGCAGATAGCCGATAGAGGAGATGACGACGAGGTACCTCCTGAACTGGATGAAGACTTTATCCGGGCACTGGAAGTAGGTATGCCGCCCGCCGCCGGCGAAGGTATAGGTGTGGATCGTGTGGTAATGCTATTTACTGACTCCTCTTCTATCCGCGATGTTATCCTGTTTCCACAGCTGCGTCCGGAGAGTTGAGTCTCGGAATGAATTTCGAATGTTTTATTGCCCTGCGTTATCTAAGGGCAAAACGCAAACAGGCCTTCATTTCTCTTATTACCCTCATATCTATAGCAGGCGTAGCAGTGGGTGTAATGGCCCTGATTGTTGTAATTGCTGTAATGACCGGTTTTGAAAATCATCTCCGCACCAAGATACTTGGCATAAATTCACACATTTCGGTCAAAAACTATGAAGGTGCCTTTTGTAACATAGAGTCCATACGGCAAGATGTGCTTGGAGTTAGCGTCCCTCGTAATGACCTTTTTAGTATGATAAGGGGAAAACACGGTGATGCAAAGGTAACTGCAACGACCCCCCTGGTCTATATCCAGGCCCTTTTGAGTTCAGGAAGGGCTGTCAGTGGAGCAGCTATCCGGGGAATAGAACCTGACTCTATACAAAAGGTCTTCAGCGTGGGAAAGATTATCAGAGGAGAGGGACTTGAAGCATTTGAGAATTATAGTGAAAGCGGAATTCCTCCAATACTTCTGGGCAAGGAACTCGCGCGCAACTTGGGGGTTGCTGTCGGGCAGTCAATTCGGGTCATGCTGCCAAGCGGGACTATTACACCTGTGGGGATGCTTCCCAAAATACGGACATTTAGGGTGACCGGTATTAATACGACCGGCATGTATGAGTATGATACCTCCCTTGCCTTTATTCCCATTGAAGCGGCCCAGCGGCTTCTTGGTTTAGGTGAGAAGGTTCATGGCCTGGAGATAAAAGTTTCGGATATCTATGCCACGGACGGCCTTGCACTGGCCATACAAAAAAGACTTGGATTTCCTTTCTGGGCAATAGACTGGCAACAGATGAGCCGAAATCTTTTTTCGGCCCTGAAGCTGGAAAAATTGGCCATGTTTATCATTCTTACCCTGATAGTCCTGGTGGCTGCATTTAACATTGTAAGCACCCTTATCATGATGGTCATGGAAAAGAATCAGGATATAGCAATACTTAAGACACTTGGTGCAATGGACAAAAATATTTTACGGATTTTTATTTATAATGGATTACTCGTAGGTTTTATAGGGACCATTCTCGGCGTTTCAGGCGGGGTAAGTCTCTGTTTCCTTCTTAGCCGCTACAAGTTCATTAAGATACCGAGTGAGGTATATTACACCGACACACTTCCCATACTGCTACACACAAGTGATGTGGCTATAATTTCGATCTCTGCTATCTTAATATGTTTTTTTGCCACCATATATCCAGCCAGACAAGCGGCCAAGGTCAATCCGTCCGAGGCATTGAGGACAGGGTGATTGGCATGTAGTATATTTATGTTTAAATTGTTAGTTAATGCCGGGCAGGAGTCAGGAGGAAGCAAAAATGAGCAGTGACCATTTGTTACCCGAGGGTGAGAGCATCCGAAAGGCTGTAAAATGGATATCGGAGGTTACAAAGGAGTATCCTGAAAAAAGCCGCAAGGAAATCATACACGAGGCGGAATTACGGTTTGACCTTTCCCCAAAGGAATGCGATTTCCTTTACAGGAAATTTGTTTGAAACCGGCCAGTGAGGATGCACGCCTTACTCAAACTAAAGACGAAGAACACAATGCTCCCGTACGCCACACCATAGCGATCCTTCTAATAACCGATGCCGATATTGTCAGAAATCGATAAAAAACGTGTACGCCGTGCAGTTAATGATCCTAAGATAAAGGCGGGACCTGCCTTTCATTATCGTCTGCCAAATTGCAAACATTGAAAATAAGGACTGGTCACTGGCCTTATCCTGGAACAACTGGTGGGTAGTTGAGGAGTTGTCTCATCGACCGGATGAACTTGATGAACTGAGCGCCGCATTTCTTGAAGCCGACCAACCAATTATCGGAGTTAACCGTAGTAAATGGATAGAGTTTATTGATCAATGGTTAAGAAACCACGGATTGGTGTAACCGGCAGCGATAGGCGATGGTCACCAAGCTGGTGGTGTACAGCCTTTGCACTAAGACTGGCTGGCGCGACGCCGGAGCGGATCAGTATCCGCCATTCTCCCAGCGGAAAACCGCTGAATGCATTGATCATCAGTGGTGGTGGTGGTGATGATGATATTAGCCCGGAGCATTACAATTCAGACCTTGATGCCAAGGTCAAGACCGACCCGGAACGTGACCATCTGGAAATAGAATGGATTCAAAGGGCACTGAAAATGAATATTCCCTTATTGGGAATCTGCCGTGGTGCGCAACTGATCAATGTTGTACGTGGCGGAACCTTGTATCAGGACATTCGGGTATTGCGCAAACCTACCTATAATCGGCCCGGTTTGTTGCCGACTAAACAGGTTCGTCTATCACCCGGTTCGAAATTGGCCGAGATCTGCAACAAAATGCATCTAAGGGTGAACAGTCTTCATCATCAAGCAATCAAGGACATCGGCACTGATCTTCAGGCAGTAGGCTGGGACCTGGATGACATTATCCAAGCGTTGGAGCGGGGAAAAGGCAGGATCATCGGCTTGCAATGGCATCCCGAATACCTCATATATCTGCCGTCACAATTTGCGTTATTTCGCTGGCTGGCAAAAACAGCACGAGAGCATTAATGTATTCGGTTTTATCATATTGAATTTTCGATTTATTAGACTGAGTAAGACCGGGAAAACGACTGAAAGAGGGCGAGATATGATGGCACAAGTTCGTTCGGCTGAGTAAAAAGAGACGGTTCGTTTAGTAATATGCGATTATATATTGGATATCTTGGTGAATTATTTGTCTCCCTATTATAAGTACGGTTTGTAATATAGCGCCTGAAGTTTATTTCAAAAGCCGACGGCATGTAGTGGATTAAAATTAACAGTATGGAGAAAAAGTAGATTTGAGGTTGTCATTGAAAAGGTTGTACAGAATTTTGGCCCTTATATTGCCGTTAATCTCGGCTGTTCCGGTTTATGCCGTTGGCCTAAATAATCTAAACGAATCAGTTATTAAAGACAGTACTGACATCGCACTGTTGATTACTTATGTGGTGCTGGCATTGGGTGTTTCATTTCTCTGTTCAATCGCGGAAGCGGTGCTCTTAAGCGTTACACCTTCGTATATCGAAGGGCAGAAAGAAAAGCGGCCCGGGCGTGCCGCCCTTTTAAAACGATTGAAGCTTGATCACCTGGATCGAGCACTTGCGGCCATTTTAACTTTAAACACTACGGCACATACAGTTGGGGCGATTGGTGCCGGAGCCAAGGCTGCAGTCATATTTGGAAGCACTTGGTTCGGCGTGTTCTCAGCTGTCATGACGATTATGATCCTTTTTCTTTCCGAAATAGTTCCTAAAACCATAGGCGCCACCTACTGGTCAAAACTCGTAGGACCTATGGCGCTTTTTGTTAATGCACTGATTGTGATCCTTTACCCAATCGTGTGGATCTCGGAGAGGCTGACAAAATATATTTCGCGCGGGAAGGATGTACATATTTTCAGTCGTGACGAGTTCATCGCCATGGCATCGGTCGGTGTAGAGACAGGACAGATCCATAGCAAGGAATCCAGGATGATCCAAAATCTGTTACGCTTTGAGTCACTGAATGTGGCCGATATCATGACACCACGTACTGTAATATTGGCACTGGCTGAAGACATAAAAATAATTGATTCATTAAAAAAAATAACCCAAAATCCATTCTCACGCATACCTTTATATAGGTCAAATATTGATGATATAACCGGCTTTGTCCTTAAAGATGATGTCTTGATTTTCACTGCACAGAAACGAGGTGATGAAAAATTAAAAACATTGAGACGTGAAATAATAGCAATTCCGATGTCAGTGTCGTTGACAGCTTTGTTGGAACGCTTTCTCAATGATCGCCAGCATATTGCCATAGTAGTTAATGAATACGGGGAAACGTCCGGACTGGTGACACTGGAAGATTTAATTGAAACTATTATGGGTATGGAAATCATGGATGAAACAGACGATGTTGAAGATATGCGAGCCCTGGCACGTAAACAATGGATTAAACGTAGCAAGGCTATGGGCCTTGATGCCGACATCTTGGATCGAAATAGGCCAGAATCAGAAAATAGCCCGCACCCCCGGCATTGAGGGGCACGTTGCGATTCTTATTAAGGCCTATTGGATAATAAAATGCTTATCCACAGCTCATTAATAGAGACAGGGCCTAAAGGGCCGAAACAGCGATTTTGTTAATATCTATAATTTCCCCTCGCGTAAACGCGGTATGAGATACACTGCCTGGCATTATAACATGGAACTCTGAGTCGCTATCTTTGTCGCATTCTTATGGATTCGGCATGGGCGGTAAGGCCTTCTATTTCCGCCAGACGGATTACGTCATCAGCATCTCTTTGGAAGGCCTCACGGGAATAGGAAATCAGGCTTGAATGCTTCATGAAGGTCTCCACTCCAAGGGCCGAAGAAAAGCGGGCCGTACCCATAGTGGGAAGTACGTGATTAGGCCCGGCAATATAATCGCCTATTGGCTCCGGCGTGACGTTTCCCATGAATATTGCTCCAGCATGGCGGATCTTTGGGAGAAGCCCCCAGGGATCTGATACCAGCAATTCCAAGTGCTCAGGCCCGATCCTGTTTGCTATCCCGGTAGCCGTCTCCAGATCATCGACTTTAAGTAATAGGCCGTTTGTCTTCAAAGCCTCGATTGCGATTTCCCGCCTTGCCAATTTTTCAAGCTGGCCATCCAACTCTGCAGGCACCTCTTCAGAAAGCCTCGTCGATGTAGTAATCAGTATGGATGTCGCCATAGGATCGTGCTCTGCCTGAGACAGGAGATCAGCCGCCACAAACTCTGACTGTGCGCTCTCATCTGCTATTACAAGTACCTCACTCGGTCCTGCCACCATATCGATTCCAACAAAACCCGCCAGCATCTTCTTCGCCAGAGTCACATAGACGTTACCTGGTCCCACTATTACGTCTACAGAAGGCACTGTCTCTGTTCCGAAGGCCAAAGCACCGATGGCCCAAGCACTTCCCGTTTTATATATTTCACTTACACCTGCTTCTGAGGCCGCTACGAGCAGGTAAGGATTAATAGCCCCATATTTGTCGGGCGGAGTGGTGATTACAATCCTTTTGACTCCTGCAATTTTGGCGGGGATTGAATTCATAAGGACAGAAGAAACCAGCGGAGTTTCACCCCCCTTGCCCCCTGGGGCATACAATCCGGCGGCATCCACGGGCCGTATCATTTGTCCCAATACAGATCCGTCTTCCCTTGTCATTATCCATGACTTTGGCCTCTGATGAATGTGGAATTCTTCAATATGGGAGATGGCCTTTTTGATGCTCAGCAGAAAATTGTTATTTACCTTTGAATAGGCTGCTTTTAACTCTTGCTCGGATACTGCCAGGTTCTTGACCTCAAAATCAGGAGCGTCGTACTGTCTTGTGTATTGGACTAAAGCCTGATCTCCTTTATCTCTTACCTGTTTGAGTATCTCCCTTACCTCGCCCTCGTGCTGTAAAGAGATTTCAAATCGGCGGCTGGCTAAAGAATCCACCCTGTTTTTTCCTTCAGCAGTATTGTAAGAAACAGGTTTCAGCATCTTGTCTTCTCCCTTAGGCCAAAAGTACAGCTATAATACCGGTAAGAAAGATTCCATCGAATGTACCGGCCCCTCCTATGGATACAACCGGTGCATTTATTTGTTCTATGTCTTTATAGTGCAGGAGATCGGCCCCTATCAAAGTACCTAGAGTTCCGGAAATATATGCCACAACCGGGGCATGATCTTCGGCGGAGATTAAAATGGCTAGCAAAGCAGCAAGAAAAGGGGGAATGAACATAGGCAGAGCTATACCAAGCCCGGGCACAGGCCTGGCCATCCAGTAGGTTAAGGCTGCAATTATGGCTATACCTATCAAGGGATCGAAGAAGATTCGCCATTTCAGCATCAGGTAAACGGAAAGAAACAGGGGCACAAGCGCCCCGCCTAAATTAACCGTCACTACTGTGCCGGGAAATGAACTTGCGTGAATTCTGTACGTAATGCCAAAGGATCTGACTTTGGAGGGGATATTTACGATCTTGTTTTTTATCCGCTTGACAGGGATATTTATGTGACTACCCAAGAGAGATGCCAGTAAAAAGACAAAAACCTGCCATGGACCAAAGCCTATCTTCTCAAATGCTATGGTCATAATTCCCACGTGTATGAGGGCAAAAAGGAATATCAGCCCCAATAGAAACAGCAGAAATATAAGAATGGCAAAGGGGTTGTACAACATTGAAAAGACCTTTAGCAGTACGAATTTAGAAAGACCCGAGGCCGGATTTACTTGGCCTCGGGACATTTGCGTCTTATTTTTTAGAAGTCCTAATCTATACGTATAGCCACGTAACGGCTGAACTCTCCGTCACGGATTCTGAAAAGGACGCTTTTAGCCTGTTCTGATTGGGCCAAGACCTCTAAAAAATCATCCATACTGTGAACGCGCTTGCGGTTCACCTCTTCTATAAGGTGTCCAGAGCGAATACCCACACGGGCTGCCGGACTTCCCTGCTCCACTTCTGCCACCAGAACACCCTGAAACTCACGATATCCTAATCGTTCCGCCAGTTCCGGTGTCAGATCCTGCACGACAAGGCCAAGCTTCTCCAAGATCCTGTTCTGGGCCATAGCCATAGTCTTCCTGCCGATAGGCTGTTCACCAATAGTAACCTGTAGGGTCTTGTGCTTATTGTCTCTCAAGACCTCCATCTTTACCTTGGTCCCTGGTGAAGTCATTGCTATTTTGTTTCTGAGTTCTCCCAGTTTCTCAACCTTTTTGCCGTTCAGACCAAGTATGATATCACCCTGTTTCAGACCTGCTTTTTCTGCAGGAGAGCCCTCTGAAACTTCAGCCACCAGCACTCCTTCGGTCTTTTTCAGACCAAAGGATTTGGCGAGTTCCTTGTCTATATCCTGTATGATTACTCCTAGCCACCCCCTGGTAACTTTACCTTTTTCCAGGAGTTGCTTCACGATGGCCTTTGCCATATTTATGGGTATGGCAAAACCTATACCCATATAGCCGCCGCTCCTGGAGAATATAGCGGTATTCATGCCGATGGCTTCTCCGTGGATGTTAACAAGTGGTCCGCCTGAATTCCCAGGGTTTATGGCAGCGTCAGTCTGTATAAAGTCTTCATAGTCATTGATGCCTATGCGACTTCTTCCCTTGGCACTGACCACGCCTACAGTGACGGTCTGGCTGAGACCAAATGGATTGCCTATGGCTATGACCCACTCTCCCACATCAAGCTTGTCCGAATCCCCCAGACTGAGTACAGGTAAATCTGTTGCATCTATTTTTATTACTGCCACATCGGACTGTGGATCCGTCCCTATTACCCGGGCTTTAAACTCCCTGCCGTCGGCCAGTTTTACCCTGATAATGTCAGCGTCTCCCACAACATGATTGTTAATAAGTATGTAGCCGTCTTTATTTATAATAAAGCCTGATCCCTGCCCTCTCTGATTGAATTTTTTTGGTGTTCTAGGTCTTGGCTGAAAGTGGGGGCCGAAAAAACGTTCAAAAAAGGGATCGCTAAAGAGGTCAGAGGGGCCCTGAAAGGGTGACAGTGTGCCACTTCTTTCCACTGTCTTCTCGACTTGGACAAAGACCACCGCCGGCATGGCCTTTTTAACTACAGCTGCAAAGGCCTTGGCCGTCTTGTCTAACAGTGCTATGTTCTGGTCATCGATATCTGAGGCAAAACTGTTTATAGCACAATTCAATATCAACAGTACTGTTAACAACATTCGTATAAGCTTGAACTGTATAATTGTTTTTATATTGCTCTTTAGGTGCATTCTGTTTTTCTCCTTATTTATCCCGCTGGAAAGGTCTAAGCTATTAGGTTATTTCAACTTTCCAGCCTGCCCTGCCTGAGTGCATTTCAGGCATACAGGTCACTGCGTTTTACATTAAAATGCGTCTAATTCATGGGAAATTGCGCCTTGCATCCGGCCTTTTGAATAAAATTATGTTTCAGACTTTATTACATTGTAATCCTCGCTCTTTTTTTCTATTTCACCTGCAATTTTACTAAACTCGTCTTTGCTCATTATCTCTTCTACGAGTAGACGCTCTACCATTTTTTCAAGAGAGTCCAGGTGTCCTTCTATGATCTTTTGTGCCCTGGCACTCTGTTCGCTCAGCAGTTGTCGTACCTGCTTATCCACTTCTGAAGCAAGTTCAGAGCTCAAAGGCTCCGTAGTCTGTGAAGTGCCAGGCACCCTAAGGAAGGGACTGGTTTCCCTGAAAAGGGCCACCGGCCCAATCTTTTCATTCATTCCAAAGCGGCATATCATGCTTCTGGCTATTTCCGTAGCCATTTCCAAGTCATTCTGTGCCCCGGAACTCACCTCTCCCATAATTATTGTTTCAGCGGCCCGCCCTCCAAGAGATACGCAGATCTTGTCCAGGAGTTCGCTTTTGGTTACAAGGTAACGCTCTTCCTCGGGTAGCTGAAGTGTATAGCCAAGAGCCGCCTTTCCACGGGGTATAATGGAAATCTTGGCGACCGGCGGGGCATTGGGGCAATGAAATGCCACCAGGGCATGGCCGGCCTCATGATAGGCTACGCGTTTGCGATCCTTTTCTCCAAGACGCCTGCTCTTCCGCTCAGGGCCGGCAAACACCTTTTCAACTGCCTCTTCAAGGTGGGCATGGGTGATCTGTTTTGAGCCATGTCTTGCTGCAGTAAGGGCCGCCTCATTCATGATATTTGCAAGATCCGCTCCAGAGAACCCAGGGGTCCTCAAGGCAATGTTTTTAAGGTCTATCTCGGGGGCAAGGGGTTTATTACGGGAGTGGACCTTGAGTATCGCCTCCCGGCCTCGCACGTCCGGGGCATCAAGTATTACCTGGCGATCGAACCTGCCGGGGCGCAACAGGGCCGGATCAAGGACCTCTGGCCGGTTGGTTGCAGCAAGCAGTATTACCCCCAGGTTAGGTTCAAATCCGTCCATCTCCACCAGGAGCTGGTTAAGGGTCTGCTCTCTTTCCTCATGGCCGCCTCCCATCATTCCTCCGCCACGGAATTTTCCTATGGCGTCAAGCTCATCGACAAAAATTATGCAGGGCGTGTTCTCCTTGGCTTGGTTAAAGAGGTCCCTTACCCTTGCGGCCCCGACACCTACAAACATTTCGATGAATTCAGAGCCGGATATGCTGTAAAAGGGGACACCTGCCTCACCTGCCAGGGCCCTTGCAAGGAGGGTCTTTCCTGTACCCGGAGGACCAAGAAGGAGCACCCCTTTGGGTATTTTGGCCCCTAACTCCTCGAATTTCTTGGGCTCTTTCAAAAATTCCACCACTTCTTTCAACTCTTCTTTGGACTCATCACATCCTGCCACATCGTCGAACCGTACGCCGGTATCTTTCTCCATGGCAATTTTGGCCTTTGATTTGCCAAATGATAGAAGCCCTGCTCCAGGCCTTCCCATGCCCCTGATGAGCAAAAACCAAAGTCCGACCCAAAAAAGTATCGGCAGGATTGTGCCCCAGAAAAGCTGGTCAAAAACACCCTTCTGTACCCCTGAATAATCAACCCCATTGGCATCCAGTTCTTCTACAAGCTTGGAATCATCAACTCTTATAGTACGAAAAAGCATCAGATTGTCTTTTTGATCAATCAGTTTTCGGAGCTGGGTAAAAAGCTCCTGGAGGGAAAGCTGTTTCTCCTTTCCCGGCAGGGCATTATCTGTCGCCTTTTCCTGCTTTAGTTTCTGCAACTTCTCCTGCACTCTCTGAAGGCCGCCCACACGACCTGTATAAAGTATCCCCCTGATTTCTTCCTCATCCATGCGGACTTCAAAGATTCTTCCTTCCCTTAACATCTGCTTGAACCGGGTATAGGAAATCTCTTTTGTCTGCATGTGAATCCACAGATTAGGCAGACTAAAAATAAGGATCAGCCCTACTATCCAATAGATAGCGGAAAATATTAGTTTACGGCGTCCTTTATCCATTAGCTATGGTCCGGAACCGGTCAAAGAGATGTCAAAAAAAGGTGAATTCAATGGCTTTTGCTAACCCATGTCTTTTTTGTCCGATTATGGCGTTACCCGTAGTCAAAATGCCTAACGTGCCCAGGTACGCTCCCGCATTCTTTCCTACTCGAACCTTGCCCTCAGACAAAATCTATTGGTTTTGCGATAAACTCTTAAAAAAGTAGTATAAAATAGCACAAACATAGTTCAGGCAGCCACTTTTAATCATCGCTACCTGAACTATCATCAGTGCCCTTTAGCCGTTCACAAAAATCAAACTAAAAATCGCTGCTTGCAAAAGGCCCCTTTATTTTGCCGGAGGTGCTGCGTCTTCTTCTGGTTTATCCTCATCAAGGAGATCTTTGTTGATCTTTACCGGATATTTTGCCTTTAGCCTTTCAATGAGTGCATTTTGTAACTGTTGCTGTTTTTCTGTTTGAAGAGTCTGTCTTATCTGGGCCTGCACCTCCGCCAATGTTTTAATGTTGGCCGCCTTTTTCTCTTGAACTTCAATAATATGATATCCGAAGTTGGTCTTTACGGGATCACTCAATTCACCCTCTTTTAGAGAAAAGGCTACGGACTCGAATTCAGGCACCATGCGCCCTTTGCTAAAAAATCCCAGATCGCCACCCCTGTTTTTGGAACCCGGGTCATCTGAATGCTTCTTTGCAAGCTCGGCAAAGTCTTCGCCATTTTTTAGTTTTTCTTTAATGTCCTTGGCCCTTGATTCGGCTTCTTCCCATGCCTTCTTATCTGCCCCTTCCGGGACCTTAAGTAAAATATGACGGGCTTTAACTGACTCAGGTTCTATAAATTCATCCTTATGATCTTTATAATAAGTCTCAATCTCGTCGTCAGTGGTATCTACTTCGCCCTCTAATTCCCTCTGCAAAAGTTCCTGAGCTAGAACAGCGTTCATGATATCTTCAATCTTGGACTTAACTGCAGGATCCTGGTCCAGCTTTTGATTCCTGGCTTCCTGGGCTATGAGAGTGATATCGACCCATCTGTCCAGAAATTGCTCTTTCAACTCAGGATTTCTGAGCAAGGCCATCTGTAATTGCGGTGGTAAAGACTGGATCTGGGCCTCAAATTCTTCAAGCGTGAGCTTATAAGATCCTACCTGTGCGAGAATATTTCCCTTTTCATCAGAGGCAAAAACATTGCCGCAATGTCCAAAAATGAAGGAAAACCCCACCAATGCCAGGAACATTTTAACAATAAAGCTGCGTGCACTAAGTCGTCTCATTTATTTCTCCTTTATATGTGAATTCTTACATGCAATAAAAACAAGAAAATCGTTAGCAAGACTCAAAAGACAGCAATCTAACGGATCACAGAACAAGGTGCATAAAGACCGGGCCTCACTGTGGTATTAGGGGCTATTATTGAGTCCAAGGCAACAAGTGTGCCTGGATTTGTAACCGAATTACATCCGGTTTGTGCATTGTCTCCAAGTAAAGCCCCGAGCTTACGCCTTCCGGTGTCAATCAGGCTCCCTTCAATTTTAATGGACACGGTTCCGGATATAAAGCGCAAATTAGCAAGTTTCGTGCCTGCCCCAAGATTGACGCCTCTGCCCAGGATACTGTCGCCTATATAAGCAAAATGTCCAGCCCTTGATCCATTTAAAAACACAGAGTGTTTAACTTCAGTAGTATGTCCGATTACACAATTTTTTCCTATAAGGCAATCTCCGCGCACATAAGCCCCCTGTCTGATCTCCGTGTAATCTCCAATAATGCTTGGGCCCTTTATCATTGCGCCTGACTCGATAAAAACCCCTTTTCCTATCTGTATCCGGTCATCTGTAAATACTGCACCGGCGCAGACAAGTGAGGCTTGTGGAACAAATTCTCCATTAATACATATTTCAAATTTCCCTTTGCCCGAGTCATTACATACTACCTCAAAGCCATCACGCATCCACCCACTTGGCATCATAACGAGATGTTTAGACAGTGGAATCCCGGGCCTTATCGTTTCTTCAAGGTTTGGTCTGATGATCTTTTGGATATATTCCCTGAGTAAGTCAAGGGGTTTCCACACTTCGGAATTTTCAATAAAGAGATCTTTATAATCTTCTGAAATTCCAGGAAAGAACCAATCAAGATTGCGAACAGAAGATATATTAATGCGATTTGTCAATTTCTAAGTCCTATTTAAATTTTAAAGCCAATAAGTTGTGGTTTCATGGATTTGCAGGTTTAGAGTTACTTAAATAATAAACTATCTTTCAGCAAGCGTTTAGCTATTTCAACATCATATAGATGAAGCGGGGGTCTTCCCCTTCCTTCTTCTCTATAAAGATCGGCTGCCTGCTTGATTGCAGACCATTCAACCCACCCATGGTCCTCCCACATGCCGGGATCATCGGCATTCCACATCCTGAATTCTATTTCGTCGGTTCCGCTTCTAACGTACATACGGATCTTTTTATTCTCCAGGATTGGATTGTAGTATAGTCCTAATTCATCCTGCACGGCTTTCTCCTGAAAATGTTTATTTGTTAACGGAATATAACAAAATATATACGCATAAAAAATGATTTTGCTCAAAACGCCCTTAGTGCAAACGGGAAATTTCCAAAAAGCAAGAAGGACATACTAAAAATAGGCCGCCATGAGTGGAAAATCAAGACAACGCCGCAAACCGGGTGTTTTAAGCAGAGTCATGTGTTAAGCTAAACTTTTGTATCACGGTGGTCAATACTTGATATTAGTGAAGCAAAAAAATTTGTTGGTATTCAACGAGACATCATGTTTTGCTGAAGGTTCTTAATATTACAAAGGCGATATATAAAAATTTTGGGGATTGAGGGAATATTTAAAATGGCCAATTCGTTTTTTCCATCTATACAGGGTATTTTTCTCGCTGATTTTCACATTCATTCCCACTTCAGCAGGGCCACAAGTCCTGACATGCATCCAGCTATTATAAATCGTTTTGCTAAACAGAAAGGATTATCCGTTGTCGGTACCGGTGATTTTACTCATCCAGGCTATCTTGAGGAATTAAGAAAGGAACTGGAACCTGATGAGGATACAGGACTTTATGTCTGCAAAGACGACCCTGAGGGAACAAAATTCATCCTCACCTCTGAGGTGTCAAATATCTTTACCCAAGGTGGAAAAAGTCGAAGGATACATACGGTTTTCTTTAGTCCTGATTTCCAGGTAGTAGAAGAGATCCAAAACCGTGTTGGCTCAATAGGCAACATCTCTTCGGATGGCCGCCCGATCCTCGGCTTTCCGGTAAAGGATCTCGTTAGAATAATAATGGAAGTATCGTCTGATTGCTTTGTGCTGCCCGCCCATATCTGGACTCCATGGTTTTCTCTGTTTGGTGCAAAATCCGGCTTTGACACACTGGAAGAGTGTTTTGAGGAACAAAGCAATCACATTTACGCATTGGAGACCGGACTCTCTTCAGATCCTCAAATGAACTGGCGGCTATCCGCCCTGGATCAATACACTCTGCTTTCAAACTCTGATGCCCATTCCCCCTCCAAGTTGGCGAGAGAAGCGAATGTCTTTTCCTGCAAGCTCACCTATGAAGCTATTACTGGCGCCATCAAGGACCCGGATAGCGGTTTCGAGGGGACCATCGAGTTTTTTCCGGAAGAAGGGAAATATCACTATGATGGTCACAGGGCCTGCAACATCTGCATGAAACCACAGGAGACTATTGATCACAGAGGTAAGTGTCCAGTATGCGGTCAGGATCTCACAGTAGGTGTTTTGCATCGAATAGAGGAGCTTTCTGACAGAAATGAGGGCTTTATTCCTAAAACAGCAAAGCCCTGTGTGCATCTTGTACCCCTTGAGGAAATTATCGCTGAGGCATTTGGTGTGCGGACCATTACGAGTAGAGTAAAAAAAGAATACCAGAGACTGATCCAGCACGGAGAATCTGAAATGAATATACTCCTCTGGAAGAGTGAGAAGGAGCTTCAGTATTTTGTGCCGGACAGGATAAGGGAGGGAATACTGCGTATGAGAAAGGGTGATTTAAAGATAAATCCCGGTTACGACGGGCTCTACGGAAAGATCAATATCTTTTCCAAAAAGGAGAGGGAAGAGCTGCAGGCTTCAAGGGCAAAGGCCTGCTCAAGAGAAAAGGCGCTGCAAATGGATTTGTTTTAATGTAAAAATTTTTAAATCAGCTTTTCCTTATTTTCTCTCAAGATAAACCCTGTTTTGTCCGTAAAGGAAATAGCTTTACTTGTGCTGAAAATAAACTTATCTAAGGTATTGCTCCATTTTCTCATTAGTAGAAAAACCAAATTACTCCTAATTCCATGCAAATTCGCTTATTTTTTAAGTTCTATTAAAAAACCGTTTTGCGATCTAATTATTTTTGACTTTTCACCGCTGTACCTGAGGGGTTATTAAATTGCTGATTCCGGCATGGAGGACATAAATGGGTACAAACAATGTCATTTTTTTAGAAGTACTGGATCTGAAAGATTGACAAAAGACCTGGCCCTCTTCGGTCTTGCTCTCAGAGATCTATATCCAAACGCAGTCACCCCTCCAGCGGAAGTTCAGCAGGCCATAGACGATCGGAGCAGACTCGGAATATTGGGAAAAGCTTAAAGACCTCATGAAGATGAAGGCCGCCATGGCTCTGGAAAAGGCCGCTGAGGGTGAAAGCTCTGCCCAAGGGGGGATAGGCATGGGATTTGGTTTAATGATTCCAGGCCTTCTTGCGGGCCTTCAGACAGGATCTGAAACTATCCAGATACAGAATGCCAATAAAAATTTCTGCCCCATTGCGGGCACCAGATCCTCGTCCTTCGGCAGTGTGGTGTCTGCGGAAAAAACCTGAGCCCCAAGGCCAAATTCTGCCCTGCATGCGGGGCCCCGGCGGGTCAAACCCAAGCCCCCAAAATCTGTAGAGAATGTGAATATAAAAATCGTCCTGAGGCAGTATATTGTAATCAGTGTGGCGGGCCAGTAAATTTTGAAGCAGGAGATCCTCTACTATCGTGCTCCTTTTGCAAAACCAGCCTTTATATGGTCCCCAAAGGACCGCTCAGGTACACGTTGCCCGTCAAAGACGGATTGGCAAAACAGCGTAAAGCAAAATTGCTATATCTTCCATACTGGAGATTTAAAGGACTAAGCTATAAGGTCCTTGATCAAAGACAGTTTAAAAGCTCCCTGCTGGATACTACAGTATCAGCCTTTACAGGCATCGATACTGTTTCAAGCCTTGGAATCCGCCCACAAGTTGCGACACTGAACCTGGCAGTAAATGGAAACCACCTTATTCCAGCACAGAGAAATGCGAAAGAGGCATTAAGATATTGCAGAAAAGAGATTGCTGCAATTCGAGAAAAATACGGTCCTTTTTGAAAGATTTATTGGTGAGACCCAATGCCTGATCTACGCCCCTTTTATCCTGACTGAATTTCCAAAAAGAGGAACATATGTATTAAAGGGCATATGGGGAAGATGCCCTGGTCAAGAGATTGACAAATCAAAAATCACGGCCCTGTTAAAATCATTGGATGGGTCATCTCAACATAACTATTTACACTTTTTGCCCCTAATATGTCCTGAGTGTGGGTACAACCTGCCTGCCGTATCCGGAGCGGTGGCCCTCCTGTGCCAGAACTGTTCCAGGGCCTGGTGGGTGAAACGAAATCAATTTTCTCCTCTTGCATATAAGGCCTTTAAAATACCATCATCCAGCAAAGACTCCAGATTCTTGCCCTTTTGGCATCTGACCCTTGAGCTTTCCGGGCTGCCGATAAAGAGTAGATATGACATGCGGCTTTTGGCAATGTCATACCGGAAGCTACCTGAAGCCTGGAGCCGGGAAGCTGTGCAGCTCCTGATCCCCGCATTCAAGCTCGGACCAAAGCTCTTTCTCAGGGTAGCCAGAAATATGAGTCTGGCACCCATTGATATGTCACGAAAAGACCAGGGCCTGAAAACAGGACAGAGGACTGAGCCGGTCAGGTTTCCACTTGAAGAAGCAGCCCGGGCTGCAAAGGTTGTCCTGTCAGATCTGCTGAAAAAACACAGTAAACTATATTCCCTTATTCCAAAAACCCGCCTTACTCTAAAACATACTGGTCTAATCTATCTTCCCTTCAAATTTCAAGGCCGTGAATTTGTTGGCCTGCATTCCGGTCAGGCTATACCTGCAGATTCCATAGAACGTGGAAGAGTCATTTAGTATAACCTCCTTTTAAAAAGCTGCCGGACTATGGAATAATAAATAAACACGAAATCGTGAAAGATGAGAAATGCCCGTTTCTTGCAATTTGCCCGCAGAAACTAATTAGAGTAATGGTAATACAGTCATATTTTGAGTATACAATATCTTAAATTTGAATGAGTTCGAGCTATGTCTAGAAAATTATAGGCCGCACGATGTCATCTGAATTAATGGAGGCGAGTATCACGGCGCACAAGTCAATAAAGAAACAGCCTGACAGGGGCAATATGTTAGAGGAATATTACGATGAAAAAAAATAACCGGAAGAAGAAACTAAGTATCATAGGTGCAGGGGCAGTGGGGACAGCCGCTGCTCAGTGGGCTGTGTCCAGATCTATTGCAGACAGCATAGTGCTATTAGACGTAGTAGCAGGTCTCCCCCATGGTAAGTCTCTGGATCTCATGCAGACATCTCCATTATATGGATATGCCGGAAATATTGTCGGTACTGATGATTATGCTGATACCGCCCAGTCAGACGTAATCATTATAACCGCCGGGCTCGCGCGGAAGCCCGGGATGAGCAGGGATGACCTTTTAGAGAAAAACGTCCTTATCATTCGAATGATTACTGAGGAAATCGTCAAATATTCTCCCGATGCGTGCCTGGTGGTTGTCACAAATCCTATTGATGCCATGGTTTATACGGTTTTTAAGGTATCTGGATTTCCAAAACGCCGGGTTGTTGGTATGGCAGGTGTACTGGATTCTGCAAGGTACCGCACATTTATCGCCCAGGCTTTGGCCGTAGCTCCTACAGATGTGACTGCCCTTGTAATGGGCGTACACGGGGACCATATGCTCCCATTGGTCAGGCTTGCAAGTGTTGGAGGTGTACCTATAAAAGAGCTTTTGTCCAGTGATGAAATTGAGAATATAGTAACTCGCACTCGACATGGAGGGGCGGAGATAGTGCAGCACCTCAAGACGGGAAGTGCATTCTCCGCTCCTGGTCTTGCTGCAGTAGAAATGGCCCAATCCATCCTGAAAGACGAAAAAAGAGTGGTACCCTGTGCAGCCTATCTGGAGGGAGAATTCGGTATCAGCGGCGTATTTCTTGGTGTGCCGGTGGTGCTTGGAGCAAACGGTGTAGAACGTATCCTGGAATTTTCCCTTACGCAGGATGAGCGTAAAGCATTAGAAAAATCTGTGAAAGAGGTAGAGAAACAGGTTGCAGCTACAGGCTTATGAATCATGATAATCCACCGGAATATTGTATTATGGATCTTTCTGCTCGGGCTGATTGGTGCCCTAAGTGGCCTGGTTGTATTGTATAGACTCTTCTGGCCGTCCCCTGCCACTACTTTGCATGTGCCTTTATTAGAACAGGTCCCGATTGAACAACTTCCAGACTTTGAGGATATAGAGGACAAAGAGGGACTGCAAAAGTCTATTTCAGCCAGTCTGGAATACCTTGAACGGCATAATGATGACAAGCAAACTGCCTGGGGCAATGAATCAATAAACATAGGCACATTAAAAAAGACATTAAAATCGTTTTCCGAACTACTTGACCAAAATTTACCCCAGCAGGATCTTCAGTCGGAAATCCGCCGCCGGTTTATAGTTTACAGGACAACAGGGGATGAAAATCGGGAAAGGCCTGCGGGGCCGGTTCTCGTGACAGGATATTTCCAGCCCGAGATGCCTGCGTCTCTCGAGTCAGACGAAGAATTCTCCTATCCGCTTTATGAAACTCCCAAAGACCTCATTCGAATAACTCTAAATGATTTTGATTCCTCACTTCCGCGCAAGACCCTCTGGGGAAGGATATCAGGGCAAAGCCTGATCCCTTATTATACACGCGCTGACATTGATAATGGCAGAAAGCTCGAATGTGCCCGTGCCCTTGCATGGCTGCATTCACCAGTGGATGGGCTTTTGCTCCATATACAAGGTTCAGGGGCACTCCGGTTTCAAGACGAAAGTAAGAGATATATCCATTACGCCTCCAGCAATGGTCATCCCTACTATAGTATTGGCCAATGGCTTATAGAAAAGGGACTGTTGCGTAAGGATCAGGCCGACTGGCCCGGTATCCGCGCTTGGGCACAAAAAAATCCGGAGGAATTCAGAAAGGCCTTTGATGCCAATCCCAGATATATCTTTTTCAGATGGGAAAGAGAAGGGCCAATAGGAACCCTGGGAAAAGTGCTGACACCCATGAGATCAGTAGCCCTTGACAATAAGTTTTATCCGCTTGGTGCCCTGTGCTTTTTAAAAATGCAGATACCTGTGAACATGTCGATCCGCGGAGATACAGGCACTTTTCAGGGCTTCGTTTGCAATCAGGACAGCGGCGCTGCCATCAAAGGACCACACAGACTAGACCTCTATTGCGGGACAGGCGATATAGCCGGCAATCTTGCAGGAAGCCTAAAGACATCAGGATCTCTCTATCTGTTGTTGCTCAAAGATGCTGTTCAGGGAACACGGCTCGGTCAACCCTGAAAGCATCTTGCTTTTCCATAACCGACTCATTAAGCTTATAAAATCATAATAAGCTCATGGCAGCTTTCAAAATTCCATCTCTGGTCTGATGGTTTGCGTTGCCCGTTAGCCAAAATACTCATATACTCTATCTTAAAAGCAGGTATTCAACAGCCCATGAATATGAGCTATGAGCCGACTTTCATTTGCATTGTTACTAGGGCCTTAACATGAATTTTTAAGTATATTTTGAGTATAGCTCAACCTAATTACAATTGTAAAAAATTGCCAAACTACCGAGTGACCTCGTCAAAATCTACCCTCATTATCGCGTTTCTTATCTTGTTTGTTTTGATCCTGACACCCTGTTCTTTATTCCCAATAACTGGAACTACTCTATCATTAGCAGAGGACCGGCCTGAACCAAAAATCTCTGAACTCACTGTATCAAGTTCCAGAGGTAAGCTCATGGCTTACTTTTCCCTCAAGAACGGATGTCCTAAATATGTACAAATTGCTTTAGAAAGCGGTATTATAATACGTTATATCTATGAAATAGAGCTGCAAACACCCCGTTTTCTGATAGAAAAAAGGCTCTCCCGAATTTTCATATTAAGGACCCTTACCCATGACAATCTCAAAGGGGAATACAGAGTTTCATTTGGTCCTGATTTCCCCAAAGTAGTCAGTGTAAGAACCTTGGAAGAAGCAAAAAAACTTGCTTTTGAAATTAACGACATCTCGGTAATTTCTTTGTCCGAATTACCTCGGGGAAAGACATATACATTAAGCGTACGGGCAAGGATGGAAGAGGCGGGATCTTCCTTGCCCTTTAAAGGCCTTTTGGACTTTTTTTCAAAGTGGGGTTTTCAGACTAAATGGTATGAAGTCCGATTTAACTACTAGCGAAGCTAAAAAACGAAGAATAGAACGAATCATTATGATGGCAGCAGTGGTTTTTATTGCCCTGCTGTCCTTAGCAGAGTATTATTTGATTTCGCACTCCAGTCCGCTATCGACAAGTAGCAATGTACTGATCTTCGCAGTAATTAACCTTGATATCTTCCTCATCCTGCTCCTGGGTTTCCTCGTAGTACGGAATCTGACTAAACTCGTATTCGAAGACAAAAAACACTTATTAGGGGCTAAACTCAGGACTAAACTCGTAATAGCCTTTATTTCTATATCCCTTATTCCTACAATACTGCTCTTCTTGGTCTCCTTCCAGTTTCTCAGAACCAGTATCGGATACTGGTTCAATATAAAGGTGGAAAAGTCCCTTGATAATGCTATGACAATAGGTAAAACATATTATGAAGGCCGGGTTACCGGATTAGAACACCTGTCCCAAGAGACAGGGAGGCTCCTAAGCCTGAGATGTATCGAAGAAGACGGTACCATAAACAGGGTATGCATAGAACAACTGGTAAATCCAACACCGCTATCGTCAGGTGTTCAAGGCTACTGCAAAACGATTTCCTTAAATTCTATAGAGGTTATAAATTCGTTTCACAAAAAGCTTTTTGTTAAGATATGGCTACCACTTGCAGATATGCCGCCAGATATTCCACATTCTGTGCTTAATCAGATTTTTGAAGGCAAGGATTCATTAGTACATAGTGTCACTTTAGAAGGCGGCGAGCTTATCCGGATATTAAGTCCTTTAAAAAATGCAGATAACGAGATTCTGGCCGTGTTAATTTTGGGCCACTTGATGCCCCGGGATATGAGTTACCTGCTCGATGATATTCGTTCAGGTTATGATGACTATAGACAGTTACGGCTGTTTCAAAATCCAATAAAAGGCTCTCTGTTAATCACCCTTTGCCTGATTACTTTGCTGATTATTTTTGTTTCCATATGGTTCGGATTCCGTCTTGCCAAAAGCATTACAGAGCCTGTTAAAATGCTTGCTGAAGCTACCAACCGTGTAGCAATGGGAGACCTGGATTTTAGCCTTGAATCTCAAGGTAAGGATGAACTAAGTTCTCTGGTGCAGGCATTTAATATAATGACCCAGGATATTAAGGAAGCAAGACGGAGGACTGAAGAGACTTCAAGACAGTTACGAAAGAGCTACGGCGAACTGGAACATCGCCGACGTTATATTGAGATCATCCTTCAAAACGTAACAGCAGGAGTAATATCTGTAGATAGACAGGGCTTTGTTACTCTAATGAATAAATCAGCTGAGAGCATTCTGAATATATCATCAGATCAGGTAATCGGTAAGCCTTATTCTCAACTCCTGACAAAGGATCATGCCAAGGAATTTGAGGAAATCAGACAGGAACTCAGCCGTTCTCCAAAAGGTACACTTCAACGTTCGATTCGTATGGAAATAAGAGAAAAGACCCTCTCTCTACTAGCAAACTTTACCATATTGAGAGACCAGGACGAGAGATCTCTTGGAGTAGTGATAGTCTTTGATGATCTGACAGAGCTTGAGAAAATTCAGCGTCTCGCTGCTTGGCGCGAGGTAGCCAGACGCATCGCACATGAGGTCAAAAATCCTTTAACCCCCATACAGCTCTCAGCGCAAAGGCTACGCAAGAAATATCTTGATAAATTTGATAATGAAACCAGAGTTGTTTTTGATAAATGTACAAATACCATCATAGGTCAGGCCAAAGAACTTAAACACCTTGTAGACGAATTTTCCAATTTTGCCAGAATGCCGTCCATCAGGCTCCGGCCTACGAAACTTGATGATTTGGTAGATGACGTACTTGCAATTTACAGGGCCGGACATCCAAAAATCGAATTTAAATTGGATGTACAGGAAGGCCTGCCGAATGCATTGTTGGATTCTGACCAGATAAAGAGGGCACTTATCAATCTCCTTGACAATGCGGTAGCCTCTATGACTGATGGTGGTAAAATAAATATTCTGATAACATATAACACCGCCGGGAATGAAATATGCCTCAGTATTTCAGATACAGGAACAGGTATTTCCCCTGAGGACCTTCCAAGGCTCTTTGAACCCTATTTCTCTAAAAGAAGAGGAGGTACAGGCCTTGGGCTTGCCATTGTAAATTCTATTGTAGCGGACCATAATGGACACATATTGGTGAAGGACAATACCCCCCACGGGACTAAATTTATATTGATTTTTCCTATTAACTAAAAACAGTCGGACTGCTTGTAATAATGCACTGAAATTAGAACTAATTAAATGGTAAAGAAAAAGATACTTGTAGTAGACGACGAAGAGTCAATCCTTCAATCTGTGACTGATATCCTGGAAGACGAGGGATTTGACGTCCAGACCTCACCGGACGGAAAGACTTCACTTGGAATCATGGGAGAAGATCTTCCGGATCTTGTCCTGTTGGATATCTGGATGCCGGGTATGGATGGCCTGGAATTATTGAAACGGATAAAGGCCGAGTGGCCGTTTATACCGGCGGTAATCATGTCCGGCCACGGAACTATTGAAACGGCTGTAAAGGCTACCAGGCTGGGGGCCTATGATTTTATAGAAAAACCCCTTTCTTATGAACATCTGGTTCTTACGATCCAAAATGCCCTCAAATATCATAAACTTCGGGAAGAAAATGTCTTTTTAAGACAAAAAACCGGAGAAACGCGAGAACTTATCGGTGAAAGCCATGCTATGCGAAGGCTCAAGCAACAGATCGCTATCGTTGCCCCTACTGATGCGTGGGTACTGATCCAGGGGGAAAACGGAACGGGCAAGGAACTTGTAGCTCAAACCATTCACCGTATGAGCAAGCGAAGACGGAAACCACTCATAGAAGTCAACTGCGCTGCAATACCGGAAGAACTTATTGAGAGCGAGCTGTTTGGACATGAAAAGGGGGCCTTCACCGGTGCAACTACCATGAAAAGGGGAAAATTTGACCTTGCAAATGAAGGTACCTTGTTCCTTGATGAAATCACCGATATGAGCCTTAAGACCCAGGCAAAAGTCCTGCGAATACTCCAGGAACAGAGATTCGAGCGGGTCGGCGGAAACAAGACCATAACCATAGATGTGCGCATCATAGCCGCCACAAACAAAGATCTTGAAAAAGAGATACGGAAAGGGCACTTCCGAGAAGACCTTTACTACAGGCTGAACGTGATACCAATAGAGGTCTCGCCTCTCAGAGAGCGCAAAGATGACATCTTTCTTCTTGTAAAAGGTTTTCTGAGCGAATTTACAGGAAACACTACTCATGGTCCCAAAAAAAAGGCGAGCCGTGAAGTAATTGAGGCATTCATGGCATATGATTGGCCAGGGAATGTAAGAGAGTTGCGTAATATGATAGAAAGGCTTGTGATTCTATCAAGAGAGCCGGAGATTACAACAAATGACCTACCTCCATCTCTTCGTAAGGGCATCAGGACAGCTGCGGAGGCACAACAGACTAGTTCGCCTGGCGAGCCTGCTTGGCTGAGATGTCATGACTTCAGGGAGGCAAAAACCTTGTTTGAACGGGAATATCTTGAAAAAAAACTTGCCGAACACCAGGGTAATGTTAAAAAAACCGCACTAGCTATTGGTATTGAAAGAAGGCACCTACACAGGAAAATTAAGGCATTGGGACTGGAAACATGAATATACTAATGAGAATTTGAAACCCGGCTTTCCCTCTTCCAGTCCTTTTCTTTCCCCTCTATCAATCTCTTGATGTTATCCCTGTGCCTTATCCAAATAACAAAGGTAATCCCCCAAGCCATAAGTTCAAGTTCATATGCCGGACAGAAAAAATGCATCAAAATGGGCATAAATAATGCCACTGAAAGAGATCCGACCGATACATAACCCCACTTCTTTAGTACTACTATAAACGTAAATACGGCAACGCCGACAGCAAAAGGACACACTCCGAGGAAGACTCCTGATGCAGTAGCGACGCCTTTCCCACCGCGGAACCTGAAAAATATTGAATAGCAATGGCCCATTACAGCACCGAGGCCTGTAAACGCAATCCACAAATCGATATCTGCCGCTCCGGCCATTACCCAGATGCACCCAAGGACCGGCAAAAGGCCTTTCGCAAGATCTGCTGCCAGTGTAAGAAGTCCCCAGCCCTTACCCATCACCCTGGCTACGTTGGTAGCCCCTATATTCCCACTGCCATGTTTTCGAAGCGCTATGCCTTTGCAATGGGCTAAGAGCAGACCGAAAGGTATTGACCCTAGAAGATAAGATCCGATCGGCCAAATTATTTGGGGCAAAAGACTCATTTCTCAGGGCAGGTTAAGAGACGGCCTTTCATCAAGGCCTTTTTAAATTCTTCAAGCAGTCTGCTGTAAGAGTTCTGTTTTTTCTTTGCAATGTCCAATGATCCGGTCTGTTTATCTCCAAATCCCAGTTTCCCATCGGCATTACGATCAAAAACCATATAACTGGGAGGCCTCGAAATCCCGTCTCCAAAGAGCAAGATTTCAATAGACCTGCTGTAATCAGTTCCCTCTTTTAATCTCAAAATTGCCTGACCGAAAACTGTAACCAAGCTAAGTTCAGAAATATATCTTTTGCCCTTTCGTCCCCGCTCCGAAATCTGGTCTATGTACAAAGGATTTGCAAAGGGACGCATCATGTCAAAAAAGTGGTGTCTACTATTTAAAATAATTACTATGTCGCCGACATCATTGAAAGAGTAAATAATATCCATATCCTGATTATTAACGGCTATACAGCCTTCGGTCCAGTCCCTCATCATGCTTTTTCCTCTTTTACGGTATACCCCTCCTCCATGTATACCAATACCACTGCCCAGAGACGTGCAGACAGATGGCAAATCCCTTGTTGATATGGCATTTACAATTATACGATATTCACTCAAAGAAATAAGCCCTTTTCTTAATCCCAGCCATGCATCTACTTTATTGGGGTACGAAAGCCCCAAAAATTTATAGAATCTGCTATTATTCTTTTTGTAGATCACATAATAACAGCCCTCGGGGGTCGCCTTGTCTCCCCTGCGACTCTTGGGCGATATGGAATCTACTCCGAGAGAAACAGCAAAGCTTTCTACAACTTTACCATCTCTATAGAGATATAGGCGATGTAGTCCCTTATCGATAACCACATATTTTGAGGAGACTGTTTCGGCATTAACGCACCCAAGCAGAAGGGTCAAAAATGCTAAAAACGAAGCCAATACAGTAAAAAGCTTTAATAAATTGTCCTTCATAACCTTTATAAATCAAAATTTATATGCTTGCCTACAAGCAAACTATCCTGTTATATTTTCAATATATCTGCCCTGTCTTGAAAGGCCACCCTCTCACAGGTGTTGATATTTCAGAACGGTTGAATATGCATAAAAATTTTCTATTGAATTATCTGTAAAACAAAACCTTAATATAATAGTTTTAAGGAGAAGTCATGACACAAAAAGTTCCTGAAAAAAAATGGGCGATTATGAGAACGGCTTTAAGTTTGTTGCTTACACTAGGCCTGTTCATCTTGCCGGGCTGCGGTCTCAGTGAAGAAGATAAGGCCGTAATAAAGCAGGGCGTAAAGGCTGCCGAAGAATCTAAAGCAGCCGCGTCCAGGGCGGAAGCCGCCACCAAACGATTAGAAGACTTGGCTTCCCGGCTAGAATCATCTGCACGAAAGGCTGAAGAAGCCGCGGCGGCGGCTGCCATGGCTGCCGACCGGGCGGATGCAGCGACAAACAGGGCCTCTGAAGCGGCCAGCAGTGCTGAAACTACAGCTAAAAAGACGGAAAGAATTTTTGAAAAGAGTCTTCTTAAATAATTGAGGGCTACGTCTCTGTTTACTAAATCCGGCATCCCGCTTAAAGTGCAAAAAGTGTAAATCGAGACATGAGAGACGCCCATCAAATTTTCTATTCTTTGTCTGCCTGTGCTACAGGCACCGGAATACCGGATTGTTCCTTGATGGCCCTCTGGATTTTTTTAAAATCGATTTCAAGGGGGCCTATTACCTGTTCGCAGGCAGAAATACCGGATAAGACTACTGACAAAGGGTCATCAATATTATTTTCATAGTCTTGATATACCTGTAACCAGCACTTACCTTCTGCCCATCCAACCTTTATTGGTTCATAGATGATATGGACCAGTGTTCCCACTGGCACCAGCGGAAACAAAGAGGCTATATCTTCAGAATAAAGTCTTATACATCCATGACTAACTCGACGTCCCACACCCCAAGGACGATTTGTGCCGTGAATACCATATGAAAGCCTAGAAAAACGCAAAATGTATTTTCCCAGAGGATTTTCAGGCCCGGGAAGTACCCGTTGGGGCAATTCAGGATCTTCCTTAAGAACAGAGGGTGGTACAACCCATATTGGATCCTTGGCCTTACTGAGCACTGTATAAACGCTCAGTTTTGTGGAGTAACCCTCTTTGCCAACACCTACAGGACATGTCCAAAAACGGGATTTCCCCTCTTTAGCAAACATGAAATGGTACAGACGCATCTCAGCAAGATTTACTACTATTCCAAACGGCGGACGTATTTTAGGCAAAACAAATACAGTAGGTACTATTACGCTGGCCCCTTCAAAAGGTACCCAAGGGTCTATGCCGGGGTTTGCTGCTGCTATCTGATTGTAACCTAGGTTATAGTCCTTTGCTATGTCGAGCAGGGTTTGTTTGCGCTCGGCCTTTACTGTTTTCATTTCCCCATAAACAGTTCTTCCCTCTTTAAGATCAAACATGTTGAAAGCATCGGCCGCTGGAAGTGCCGGAATAATTATTAAAAAAATGAGGTTTTGTATTAGCAGAACAGCTTTAAGAGAAAAAAAATTAAACATATTGATTAGATAAAACCTTGTGAGCCAAACTAGTTGGCGAAATTAGATTGAATATTGTATTATAATCTGTATTTTAATACATGATCCTGTTTGTAAAAGGCATTATGGCAAATTGCTGAAAATATGCTTTAATTTTATCAGGTGGGCAACGGAAGTCACGACAGGTTTCCTGGACATTCTATCTCAAGCCAAACCCAAAATCACGAATCTGGGATTTGGCCCTCCTTCCTATGTATGGCCTATCCAGCACATGCGGTCAAGAATAGGCTGGTGAATGGGATCTATAGAACTGTGACGAAAATATCGGACGGAGGTCAATATGAAAAACTATTTTAAAAAGGCAGCAATAAAAATATATGAAGATGCAAAAGAAGAAAACCGACTTATTGAAGGCCTTACCCTTGACAGATTCAAGGAACTTGCCATAAGACAGGAGGGGGTAATCCGGACACAAATGGGTTCAGTGGCGGCTGATTCCGAGCCTATGTCCCGTTCGGCCCCCCACACCGCTAATAATATTGATCACCCCTTTGGGGAAGAAGAAGAGCAGTTGGCCCTGGAGGCAACGGAGTATCTGAGCAGGGAAAGAATAATTTCCCTTGACACCTTAGTAGGGGACGGCCGGGATGGAGTTACGGTCCGCTTTATAATTCCAGAAGTCTATGCCCAGCTGGCTTATGCTCTGAAGCTGCTTATGGACTATCCGGCGGCCAGAGTAGTGGAAGATCCCACTTACACCATTATTTTCTTTACAGATGAGGCATTCGAAAACAACAAGCACAAAAAGCTTATAGATAAAGATATCACCATCCGCCTCTGGATGGGCGAAAAAAGAGGCGAGCAGGTAAAGATATGCAGAAACAGTCTATATGTTGGTGAAGGGAAAAAAGGTGTTTTCCAGTTTGAGGACTGGAGGGTAAAAACCATTGACAAGACCGGCATCTTTCTGCACTCAGGTGCCAGAAGGGACAGGCTGTGGATATATGATCTTGAAGCCGAAAGACCAGAGCTAAAGGAAATTGTTACAGGCGTCTCCGGTCTCACCGCAACCGGTAAAACAACAACACTTTGTAGAAAGTTTGCCAAGCTTCCACAAGAAAGTTCCGAGATGATAGGAGACGATGGTGGCACTCTGGGCTTTGACGGGAGTTATACCGCCTTTGAAGTAGGAGGTTTATATGTAAAGACAGAGGGACTGGATGAAAATCAGCCTGAAATACTCCGTGCGGCAGACTCCCGTGATGCCTTTCTGGAAAATGTCGCTATTAGCAAATACCCCTATATACCCGATTTTAAAAATATTTCCAAAACAGCAAACGGCCGGGCCGTCATTTCAAGAGAAAATCTTGAAATAGCAAATCCGTCCTTAAGGGCGGATAACCTGGATTATATAATCATCCTTACAAGAAATCCCATGATCAATGCCATAAACAAGTTGACTCCTGAACAGGCTACCATGCAGTTTATCTACGGCGAATCAATTGAGAGTTCCGGAGGCAATCCAGAAGAGGCGGGCAAGTTCAAGCGCGTCTTCTTCCTTGATCCTTTTGTCTGTGGGAATCTGCTGGAGCATGCAATGATTTTCTATAATATTATCAAAGGGAACCGCATAAAGTGCTATCTTTCCAATACAGGTACTATAGGCGCAAACGATACAAAAGTAAATCTGCGTCAGTCTCTTGCGATTTACAATGATCTCAGTCGTATAGAGTTGAGGTTCAGCTCCGAACCCGATTTGTTGGGCTATCATTACCCTATTCAATGCGACCGGGCCAACCTCTCTCTAATGAATGCCCACTCTCTTTTCCCTGACAAGGAAATCCTCAGAAAGAAAATAAAGGATTTTCTTAAGGGCAGGACAGAATATCTTGAAAATTTTGAGGCTAAGTTCGGTACAATTCCTGAACACCTTAAGGAATCATTGCCCTATCGTGAAAATCACGCCTATAAAATAACTGAAAACAATAAAGCTATGGGCATTGAAGAATAGGCTTTATTACTTAAGACTTATGGTACACAATTGCTGGAAAGATATAGATCAAGCCAGAAAGTTACTCAAGCTTCCCGAACAGGTAACCAGGATAGAGATACAGGAGGCGTACAGGTGTCGCTGCAGAAATCTTCATCCCGACAAAAATGCATGTATAGATACATCGGAAAAGATGGCTAAACTGAATGCAGCTTATAAAATTCTGATGGAATATGTGGATAGATATGAAATAAAACTCAATCCAAATCAAGATGGCATGACCGAGGGAGAATGGTGGATGCATCACTTCGGACAGGACCCTATCTGGACTAAAAACTATGGGGACAAATAGCTATGGCTCTAATCGTTCAGAAATACGGCGGTTCTTCAGTAGCTAACTGTGATCTAATTAAAAGGGTTGCAGATCATGTAATCGCCTGCAAAAGGCAAGGGGATGATATAGTTGTAGTCCTCTCCGCCATGTCAGGGGAGACCGACAGGTTTATTGACATGGCAAAGCAAGTCCAGCCAAAATCCGATCCTAGAGAACTTGACGTATTGATGGCCGCTGGAGAGCAGATAACCATCTCTCTCTTTGCCATGGCAGTCAGAGATAAAGGTTTTGAGGCCACGTCTTTTCTGGGTTATCAGATTCCGATAGACACCGATTCAGCCCACGGGAAGGCCAGAATCCTGGACATATCAACTAAAAAACTCGATGCAGCTATCAAATCAGGGCATATTCCTGTTGTGGCAGGATTTCAAGGTGTTACGCCCAGAGGTAATATAACCACCCTCGGAAGGGGCGGCTCAGACACAACTGCAGTGGCTGTGGCGGTAGTCCTTAATGCTGATATCTGCGAAATATATACAGATGTAGACGGAGTTTACACAACAGATCCCCATATATGTCCAAATGCCAAAAAGATAGACAGAATCTCCTATGATGAGATGATGGAAATGGCCAGCCTCGGTGCGAAGGTCCTCGATATCCGGTCGGTGGAGTTTGCGATGCGATACGGAATGCCTATCCATGTGAGATCGAGCTTCGTTTACAACACAGGGACTCATGTAGTTAAGGAGGATGAAATTATGGAACAGGTCTTGGTTTCAGGCGTTACTTACAGCCGAAATGAAGCACGCATTACCATCACCAAGGTCCCTGACAATCCGGGCATAGCTGCCAGCATATTTAATCCGATCTCGGATGCAAACATTGTGGTTGATATGATCATCCAGAATACCCGGGCCAGTGACCTCACTGATATGACCTTTACTATTCCTCGGGCAGATTACGATCAGGCCATGGAGATCGTAAAAAAAGTGGCTGACCAGATCGGCGCGGAGACTGTGGCCGGAGACTGCTGCATTGCCAAAGTTTCTATAGTGGGAGTGGGCATGAGAAACCACGCAGGTGTAGCCAGTAAGATGTTCGACATCTTGTCCAGGCATGGAATCAATATTCTTATGATTAGTACTTCTGAGATCAAGATATCCTGCGTTATTGAGGAAAAATATACTGAACTGGCTGTTCGTGCACTGCACGAGGAGTTTGGCCTGGATAATGGATAAAAAAATCAAAATATATGACACAACCCTCAGAGATGGGACTCAGGCCGAGGATTTTAACCTCTCTGTTGCGGATAAGGTCAGGATAACATTAAAACTTGATGATCTCGGCATCGATTACATCGAAGGGGGCTGGCCCGGCTCGAATCCAAAAGACGAACAATATTTTCGCGAAATTCAACATTATTCGCTAAAACACGGCAGGATAGCCGCCTTTGGCAGCACCCATCACGCCAGACATCATGCCCATGAAGATCAAAACCTACAGGCCCTCGTGGCAGCCAAGACCCCGGTTGTCATAATTTTTGGCAAGACATGGGAAATACATGTTAAAGACGTATTGAGAATCTCCCCAGAGAGAAATCTGGAACTTATAGAGGATTCCCTATCCTGGCTTAGGCCCCAGGTCCAGACACTGTTCTACGACGCTGAACACTTTTTTGACGGATATAAGACCGATCGGGCCTACGCCCTTGAGACCCTGCGCCGGGCATTGGCCGGAGGGACGGATTGTCTTGTGCTTTGTGATACCAATGGCGGAACTATGCCCCATGAAGTTACAGAGATCATTCGGGATGTCAGGAAAACATTGGGAGACGATGTTCAAATAGGTATCCATTGTCATAATGATGCCGAAGTTGCTGTAGCCAACTCTCTGGCAGCGGTAAGTGCTGGAGTGACACATATCCAGGGAACCATAAATGGTTTTGGCGAAAGGTGTGGAAACGCCAATCTCTGCTCCATAATTCCGGGCCTGGTGATCAAAATGGGTTATGAATGCACAGCAGGCAAAAATATCGATAAACTCACCACTGTGTCGAGGTTTGTCAGTGAAATCGCAAACCTCTCCCACAATAAGTACCAACCGTATGTGGGAGAAAGTGCCTTTGCTCACAAGGGCGGTATACATGTCAGTGCTGTCCAGCGCAACCCAGAATCATATGAACACATAAGACCTGAACTGGTTGGAAATATACAGCGCATACTGGTCTCAGATCTTTCCGGGAAAAGCAACATCCTTGCCAAGGCCAAGCAGTTTGGCCTCGACCTAGACAGCCACGATCCAATTGTGCTCGACATTGTGGCCCAGCTAAAGGAACTGGAATCCCAAGGCTTCCAGTTTGAAGGTGCGGAGGCGTCCTTTGAACTGCTCATGAGAAAGGCCCTGGGCACACGGCGCAAGTACTTTGATCTCCTTGCCTTTAGGGTTATAGACCAGAAGTACAAAGATAATGAACCTGCCCAGGCAGAAGCTACTATTAAGGTGCGCGTAGGCGGCCATACAGAACACACTGCTGCAGTAGGCAATGGACCGGTGAATGCCCTGGATAATGCCATTAGGAAGGCCCTTGAAAAATTCTACCCGCAGCTCAAAGAAATGACACTGCAGGACTATAAGGTCAGGGTGCTTCCAGGAAGTCCCGGGACAGAAGCCAAGGTCAGGGTGCTGATAGAATCAAGGGATCAACACGACAAGTGGGGCACAGTCGGGCTTTCCAACGATATCATCGAGGCCAGTTGGCAGGCCCTTGTGGATGCTATTTGCTATAAGTTACTCAAGTCAGAAAAAGAGTAAGCGTTTACAGGGCACCGCATCTG
>DQXT01000033.1 GCA_011042225.1 Deltaproteobacteria bacterium
GCCGGAAAAGGGGGACGTTGGTTCTAAAGCATTTTGACAGGAGCGAAATTCTTCTTATACTGTATACTGGGACCATGCCAAGACAACCACGCCTGGATACGCCTGGAGCCCTTCACCATGTGATGGCCAGAGGCATTGAAAGAAAAAGAATCTCAAGAACAAATTTGACAAAGAGGATTTCCTCAAACGGCTGGCCGAACTGTGTGATACCGAAAGCCTGGCCGTTTATGCATGGATCCTCATGCCAAATCATGCATACCTTCTTGTGAGGACCGGTAGAAAGGTATTCGCCGCAGATCTCCGCAAGGCGTCCCCATGCTACTATGCGATGCCATTCGGTCTCTTCCTGCCATTCTCCATCCCGTTTTACCGGGGTGTTGGTGGCGAGGTTGAGATTGACAACCGCCGTTCCGCTTTGGGTATGACGAACTTCGTTTTTCCCGGGCACCCGGTAAAGACCTCTTGAGCTTCGTCCCGCACAGGACCACACTGTGGTTAGAAATAGGTTAGAAAAAATGAAAAAGGTTACAGAATAGACTCTATAACCTTTTGATTTTATTGGTCCGCCCAGCAGGACTCGAACCTGCAACCTGCGGATTAGAAGTCCGCTGCTCTATCCAGTTGAGCCATGGGCGGAAACTGAATAACCGATTTGAATCCGTGTATAATCTCTTATAATATCGTTGTAAAGTGACTCCATCCGTAACTCTTTATATTTTTAATCAACTCTTGCACTCCTGAATCAGTGCACCACTAAAGATGTTTTAATACCTCTGACAACCGATTTACCTTGATCTGCAATTCATTCAGTCCGGCATGATTTTGTATCACATAATCAGCCTTTGCAGCCTTTACTTCCTGAGAAATCTGAGTAGCTATCCATTTAGAGGCCATGTCACGGGATATCTTCCTGCGTTTGATCAGGCGCTCCATACAAAGCGAATCAGGCGCCAGTACTGCAACTATATAGTCAAAAAGTTTTTGCCAGCCTGCTTCAAAGAGTAAAGGCACTTCAACTATTACGATATTCTTTCCTGAAGCGGCCAAATGTTGAAGCATTCCATCCATTCTTTTAAATACATAGGGATGAACTATATTTTCAACAAGCTTCCGTGCGCTGGCATCGTCCAATATGATGTTCAGCAACCGGTGCCTGCCAAGGACCTTATTGTCATCTAAAATTTCTTTTCCAAAGGTTTTGACGAGCTCCGCTAAAGCCGGTTCCCCAGGTACGGTAACCTCTTTGGCAAGCATGTCTGTATCAATGACCGGGAAATTATGCCCTGACAACATCCTTCCCGCGGTACTCTTCCCCGAGGCTATCCCCCCGGTAAGGCCTATGACTTTGTCGGGCCAGTTAAGGGGTCTTTTGCAAAATTCATCTTTTTTAGACAAAATTTTTTGGTGAAATGATATCGAAGTCATGTCAAGGGTCCATTGGAAAAGCAATGGATGAAAAGTCAGTAGAATACATTTGTTATTATCAATAATACAGTAAATATAAAAAATGGCGAAACACTAAAAGATCTGAACCGGCCCCCTTTTCTCATTGCAGAGATCCTGACTTTCTCCGCTTGAAAAGGCCTTAATCTTGCCTGAAAGGTACTGTTTATTACAGTTTACTCCTTGCCTTCTTCTCTGGAAGGTGCTACAAGCAGAGTCAGACCCCTGACTTCTTCGACCCGAACGGCCTCTCCCTTTTCCATGGGTGGATTACCGTTCTTCAGCTCGGCCTTCCACAGCTCCCCATGGATTCGAATGTAGCCAGACGGTGCAAGCCGCTCCCTGGCGGTCCCCTGCCTGCCAACCATCGAATGTGCATCCCCATGTGAATTCCATTCATGGGCCCGCCGGACAAAGGGAAACAGGATTACGTCTTTAGCCACTGAGATAGCTACAAGACCATATATGGACCATACTGGAAGGTCGAACCATTTGTGTATCTGGATCAGTATTAAGATCAGCAGGGCCGTACCGGGTACTTGAAGAATTATATATCTCACCAGGACTCGAACTGTCCAACCCGTCTCTTTCATGTCCCTTGTTACTACCTCGGCAACTCCGGAGTTAAGGATCGATTCCCTTAGAGTCTTCAGCCTTTCTCTATCTCATATTAATATTAAGGTATTCAGACAACAACGTTTTCAGAGAAACAAAAAAACAAACCGGCATACATATTTACAAAACTTGGAGACAATGGATTCAACTGCTCCCAGAACACCCCCGGAATAACATCTTAGTGAAATCTAAAAAACTCTTTTAATCAACGCCCGAATAACTCTCCATTCTTAGTGAAAATCTGATTAAGAAGAAATTGAGACATGTTCAAGGCTATACAAAAATAACGAAGTCTGCCAAGACCCCTTTGGGGATTGACAAATTCACCTATAGAGAGCAGAATCATCGTGGTTATAGGTAATCTGGACATGAGCAGACAGATAAAATACAAATTTGTGGACCAGCTTAATGAGAAAGTCATGCTGGGAGACGGCGCCTTTGGGACGTATCTCTTCGAAAAAGGTGTAGACCTCTCAAAAAATACCGATCTGCTTAACCTCAGCGATCCGGACCTGGTCTATTCTATTCACGAGGAATACATCAGGGCTGGAAGCGAACTCATTGAGACCAATACATTTGGGGCCAATCGTTTTAAAATGATCAAGTTCGGCCGGGAGCACAAGATTCGTGAAATTAACCTGAAGGGGGCTGAACTGGCCTGCAGGGCGGCGGGCAATGATATATTTGTAGGCGGATCCATTGGCCCGACAGGTGTAAAGTTTCCGCTTGAGAACGATAAAGTTGATTCAAGTGCGGTTCAGGAGGCCTTTTTTGAACAGATGACCGCCCTGCTGGAAGGCGGAGTTGATCTGTTCATTATTGAGACCTTTACTTATCTGGATGAGATACTTTTGGCTATTGAAACGGCAAAGAAGGTTGCACCCGATATTCCGATTGTAGCTCAAATGATCTACCCGTTCCGTGGGCGAACAGCCATCGGCCTGGATGCCCTTGATTGTGGCAGGGCGACAGCCGCCGCAGGGGCCACAGTCGTTGGCACGAATTGCGGACGGGGAGTCAAATCTATGCTCTCAGCGGTTGAGCGGCTGTCCCTACTTAAGGATACGGTCCTCCTCTCAGCGTTTCCCAATGCCGGATTACCAGAAGTCATAGAACACCGCATGGTGTATTCCACACCGCCAAGCTATATGGCTGAAAAGGTGGCTGAAATGGTCAAGCTTGGGGTCCGGCTGATTGGCGGATGCTGCGGTACTACACCGGCCCATATCCATGAATTCAGACAGCACCTTCACATCAAGAGACCCAAGGCCATAGGGGTTGCAGTCAGCGTGGAAAAGGCATCTGATCTGCCCGAAGACGGAAAGGACCTCACCGGCCGGGGCGGAATGATCGACGGCCTCAAACCCGACCGCATCCCTGTGCTTGTGGAAGTGGACCCTCCCAAGCATCTTGATGTAGAGGGAATTCTCACTGGAGCAAAAGCACTGGCCGGTGCCGGCGCTGATGCCATCACCCTTGCCGAACATCCCCTGGCCGTTCTTCGAACGGACAATCTATCCCTTGCGCACAGAATTCGGGTAGAGACAGGTATACAGACGGTACTACATCTGACCTGCAGAGATCGGAACGTATTAGGTCTTCAGGCACAGATTATGGGGGCTCATGTCCTTGGACTGGAGGCCATATTGGCCATTACCGGGGATCCGGCCACCTCAACGGATCAGCCTGGTGTCAGTGGAGTATTTGATGTCCGTTCCTTTGGCCTGATTCAAATGATAAGTCAGTTCAACCGTGGCCTGAATATGGCAGGGGTATCAATGAAAGAGCGCACTAATTTCTCTATTGGCGCTGCCTTCAGCTATCGTCCTGCAAATCCTGATCTACAGATCAGCAGACTGGCACGAAAGGCCGATCTGGGCGCGCATTTTGTCATGACCCAGCCTATTTTTGATCGAGATGCCGTAGAGGCCATGATGAATAGTACGCAACACCTTAACCTCTTGATTTTCACAGGTATTTTTCCTCTGATATCCGCCAGGAACGCGGATTTCCTTCACAACGAAATCCCAGGCATCTCAATTCCCACAGAGATTCGAAAACACCTATGGAAGTATGAAAAGGTCGAAGACCAGCGCAAGGCGGCCCTAGACCTGGCCAGAAAACTGATTGCCGATATCATTTCATTCGTTGACGGACTCTATTTGATCAGTCCCCTCAATAAGTGGGAAATTCCATTAACGTTATTGCAGGAACTAAGGGCCGCCGGACATTGATGCAAGGCCGTTGTTCACTATTCTCTTTATTGCTAAAGCTACTGCAAACGCTAAGATAAAAGCATCTTCACGTCTATTTGAAATTCAATTGATAATTACGACCTGTTAGCAAAAGACCACTAACTGATAATATCTACTGCATTCAACTGCAGCGGCGCCAGGCACCTATTAAAATTGAAATAGCCCCTAAAATAAGTTATTATAAACAATAAATTGCGTTTATACCGGCTAATATTGTTAATATGTAGGTTGGTGGCTTATTTTGTTAAGTCCCGCTCCCAAAAAAAATTATGTATCACCTTTTTCGAAGTCCGAGATGTCATCTTTAAAATCACTGGTCAAACTGACTGTTAGGTGCAAAAATCTTTTTGAATCCGGAGCAGGAATAGTAGTAGCAGTTTCAGGTGGACCGGATTCTGTCTGTTTGCTGCATATTCTTTATTTATTGAGCAGCGAGTGGGATCTGGCCCTTGAAGTAGCCCACTTTGAGCACGGCCTCAGGGGCTCTGAATCCAGAGACGATGCCTGTTTTGTCAAAAGGCTGTCTCATAATTTTGGGCTCGGTTTTTCTATTGAACACGGCAATGTCAAAGCCTTTGCACGCAGGGAAGGCATAGGAATTCAGGAGGCTGCTCGAATCCTCAGATACGAATTTCTGGAACGCGTGCGCATTAAAACCAAGAGCGCATATATAGCCACGGCACATACTGCCGACGACCAGGCAGAAGAGGTGCTGATGCGCTTGATCAGAGGTACAGGTCTCTCAGGACTCAGTGGAATTCCATGGATAAGAGATAACTGCATAGTCCGTCCGCTTCTAGGTGTAACCAAGCAGCAGATACTGGACCACCTTAAAGTCTATGATATACCATATGTAATAGATCGATCTAATAACAGCAGGAAATATCTGCGAAACCGGATTCGCAAAGACCTTGTGCCGCTTTTGACTAAGAAATTCAACCCTGCCATTGTGCGTACTATCAACCGTATGACAGAAATGCTGGCAGAAGATCATCACCTGTTGACAGAGATGGCGGAAAAGGCATATCAGAATTCATTGTCATTGCCTTCCCGGGAAGGAAAACTGTGTTTCAGTATAAAAAAAATAAAAAAATATCCCGAACCGATTCGCCGCAGGATTTACAGAATGGCCCTTAGGGATTTGAGACTATTCAGCGGCAGGGTAAGGGCCGGCCATCTTCTTGGTATAGATAAGTTGGTTAACAGTCTTAAAGACCCTTGCGCCTCGTTCAGGCTGCCCGGAGGTGCTATGGCATTTAGAAGATATGAAGATCTGTTTATTTCCTCTTCCAGCCCTGAAAAACAAATTCCGGATTCAAATGACACCGGTTTTTCAGTGTGCGTTACCGGACATGGACATTGGCCTACCCCCAATGGAAAGGGATACGTGGAGATTTTATTATCAGATGTTACAAGTGACTTTAGATCCAGAGACCGAAAGGAGTATTTCAAGCCCCTGTGGTTAAATCCTCAGGCTGTTGAGTTTCCTCTTGATCTCAGGACCAGAAGGCCCGGTGAAATTTTCTGGCCCCTGGGCTCTCCGTCACCTTTTAAACTCAAAAAATTTTTAATATCAAGCAAAATCCCGCGCGATATCAGAGACTCTTTGCCAATACTCGCCAGAGGCAAAGAAGTAGTAGCGATAGCAGGAGTTGAAATCTCCCATCCCTACAGGCTCCTTCAAACGAGCAGAAAGGCGCTTTCGCTTCAGTGGATAATCTAAAACAGGCTTCATTTCATTCACCTGTTTACACTTTTTTAAAAAAGTGTGTATTATTGAGTTAAATGCCTATATCAGAGCTGTAAATTTGAGACTCGAAACTTGATAACGCGGCTACTGTTTTGTATTTTCCCAATTTCAAGTTTCAAATTCCACTGCCAAAATTCAAGCTCGACAAAGTATAAATAACGTTTGGTTCGTCGCAAAGTACGCCAAATAATTATTGTATTCAATTCGTTATTTTGATTTATTATATGTTCTGATTTATGTTAAAAAAATATTATTTGGAGGATCACTCTTGAACACCTTTTACAGGAACTTGAGCCTGTGGCTTGTTATCGGCCTTGTTATGGTCTTTATATTCAATCTCTTTAACGAGCCCCAGAAATCAATACAAGAAATCCCTTACAGCGGTTTTCTGGAACATGTTGAAACAGGTGGGGTGACCGCTGTTGTTATTCAGGGAGACAGGCTTGACGGTGTATTTCAGGACCAGACGCCTTTTTTTACTGTAATACCTGCTCAGGACCCCGATATGATGCATTTGTTAAAAGAAAAAGGTGTTACCATCCAGGTGAAACCCATTGAGGATACACCATGGTATCTTACATTGCTGATTTCGTGGTTTCCCATGTTGCTCCTCATAGGCGTATGGATTTTCTTCATGAGACAGATGCAGACAGGAGGCGGTCGTGCCCTGTCCTTTGGCCGTAGCAAGGCAAAGCTTGTCACTGAAGATACTACAAAGGTTACCTTTAAAGATGTGGCAGGTATAGAAGAGGCCAAGGAGGAACTGGAGGAGATAATCGACTTTTTAAAAGATCCCAAAAAGTTCACGCGTCTCGGCGGCAGAATCCCAAAAGGTGTCTTGCTTATCGGGTCACCCGGTACGGGTAAAACGCTTCTGGCCAGGGCCATAGCCGGAGAAGCGGGTGTGCCGTTTTTCACTATCAGCGGATCCGACTTTGTGGAGATGTTTGTCGGTGTCGGCGCTTCCAGAGTAAGAGACCTCTTTGTCCAGGCAAAGAAAAATGCGCCATGCATTATTTTCATTGATGAATTAGATGCAGTAGGCCGTCATAGAGGTGCCGGACTCGGAGGCGGACATGATGAAAGGGAACAGACGTTAAATCAGCTCCTGGTGGAAATGGACGGTTTTGAGAGCACTGAAGGCGTCATTTTGGTTGCGGCTACCAACAGACCTGATGTATTGGATCCGGCCCTGTTAAGACCAGGGCGCTTCGATCGACAAGTAATTGTCCCTGTACCCGATCTCAGAGGACGTGAAAAAATATTGGAGGTACACGTAAATAATATCCCGCTTGGACCCGATGTTGAACTGTCATTAATAGCCAGGGGTACACCTGGATTCTCCGGTGCCGATCTTGAAAATCTTGTAAACGAGGCAGCCCTCCTTGCGGCCAGAGACAACAAAGAGACCGTTAGCATGAATGATTTCGAAAAGGCCAAAGACAAGGTGCTTATGGGCACCGAGAGAAAAAGCCTCATTATCTCGGATGAGGAAAAGCGCATAACTGCTTATCATGAAGCAGGACATACGTTGGTGGCAAAGATCCTCCCCGGCACTGATCCAATCCACAAGGTAACCATCATACCAAGGGGTCGTGCGCTTGGGCTCACCCAGCAGCTTCCGGAAGATGAACGTCATAGCTATTCGAGGTCATATCTTCTTAACAGCCTTGCAATCCTCATGGGAGGCAGGGTAGCAGAAGAGCTGATAATGAATGAATTTACCACCGGGGCGGGAAATGATATTGAAAAGGCCTCACACCTGGCAAGAAAGATGGTCTGTGAGTGGGGCATGAGTGAGGGGCTTGGCCCGATTGCATTCGGCAGGAAGGAAGAACACCCGTTTCTCGGCAGGGACTTTAGTCAGGTTAAAGACTATGGCGAGGAAACAGCCCAAAGAATAGATCAAGAGATCCTGAAAATAGTGCATGATTCATACAAACGAGCCAAGTCTTTGATTCAGGAAAATATCGATTGTCTTCACGGTATTGCTAATGCCTTATTAGAGAAAGAGTCCCTTGATGCAGCCGGTATTGAACAAATAATGAGTAACTGCCGAAAAGATACTCAGGTTCAAATGGCTGGTATCTGATACAAAAAAATGGGCGGTTATTTACCCCTTTATAAATAGTATGAACGGTTACGAGCATGGCTCTTCCCTGTTTGACCATAAAAGAGCATATATTCCACTGGGGTTTTCGCACATATATTATGGGGGTCATAAACGTAACGCCCGATTCATTTTCAGATGGTGGAAAATTCTGCTCTCCAGAAAGTGTTCAGCGACAGGCTGTCTCGCTGGTTTCCGCTGGAGCCGACATACTTGACATAGGAGGAGAATCTACTCGGCCTTTCTCAGAACCTGTTACTCTGGAAGAAGAATTGCGTCGGGTGATACCTGCCATAAGGGAAATACGAAAAATCAGTGATTGTCTGATATCCGTAGATACTGTAAAGGCCGAAGTAGCCAAAGCCGCACTTTACGAGGGAGCTAATATTATCAATGATATCAGTGCATTGCGTTTTGATCCTCAAATGGCCGATGTTATTTCCGCCCATGAAGCCACCGTTGTACTTATGCATATGAAAGGAAGCCCCAGGGATATGCAAGTGGATCCCTGTTATGAAGATGTGGTCGGGGAGGTCAGGGACTTTTTGGAAAAACGAATAACATGGGCCCATAGCAGGGGCATTCCCAAGGAAAAGATGCTTATTGACCCCGGCCTTGGATTTGGGAAAAGTTTTCAGGACAACTTGGTACTGATTAATCGGTTGCAGGAGTTTACCGACTTAGGAATACCGGTCATGGTGGGTGCGTCGCGAAAGGCCTTTCTTGGAGCGGTAACCGGAATAAAAGCGGCAAAAGAGCGAGATATTGCTACTCTGGGTGCGATTGCAGCATCAGCCATGAGGGGAGCGAATTTAGTGCGCGTACACAATGTTGCCCTTACCAGACAGGTACTCCGGGTAGTTGACGCCATTTGCAGAGAGAGTCTTTAATGAATCCGCTGGGAATACTAGATTTGCGGTATTGCTTAAATCGTTCAGCAATTACAATGTCCGCTAACAAATACGTCTCATTCCTCAACAATTCCTCGTCTTGCACGCGGCTTTTTTTGAGCAAAATTCTGTTTCAGGACTCTTTACAGTGTAACCTTTAATGCTTGAGGGCCTTATTCAATACATACCTATAATCCGCTGGCTGGATGTAGTTGACATCCTGGTGGTCTCCTACATCATATACCGTGTCATCCTTCTTATCAGGGGAACCCGTGCTGTACAGATGGCAGCGGGGCTGGCTTTAATTATATTAATCTATTTCGCAGCTGGTGAGCTGAAACTCTTCACTCTTCACTGGCTCTTGGAAATTATCCTTAGCTCTTTATTTCTGCTCATCATAATAGTATTTCAAGATGATATACGCAGGGCGCTGGCCCAGATGGGTCAGACCCCTTTCCCCAAACTTCGAGTAAAGACCTTCCAGGTCTTGGAGGAAATTGCAAAGGCGGCCACCAGTTTAATAGAAAGCCAAACAGGTGCATTGATAGTACTTGAAAGGGATGTAGGTTTAAAGGATTACCTTGAGTCAGGAGTAACCATTGACGGGCGAGTAAGTCGTGCCTTGCTCTGTACGATATTTGACAAGAGAACTCCATTACATGACGGTGCGGTAATTATTCAAAAGGGTAGACTTTCAGTAGCGGGATGTATGCTGCCTTTGAGCACAAATCCAAATATCAGTAGACGTCTTGGTACCAGACATCGGGCAGCTATAGGTATAACAGAGCAGACCGATGCTGTAGTAGTGGTGGTTTCAGAGGAAACCGGCAGTCTTTCCGTAGCTATTGCAGGAAAAATCACCAGAGACATAGATCTGGGCACGCTTAGGCGTATCCTGCACAATGCCTTTACAAGTGAAAAGACTGAAAAACCATGGTGGCGAAGGAGGATAATTTAGCCTGTGCGCCAGCAAGTTTTTTTGCGAAAAAACTGGTTTCTCAAGTTGCTCTCATTGGGATTTGCCTTACTACTTTGGTTCTTTGTAGTTGGAGAACAAAAAGCCGAGATCAGCATTTCTGTACCCCTTGAAATAATTAATATACCCACTGATCTTGTGATATCCAACGATGTCCCTTCTAATATTGATGTTACAGTCTATGGACCCCGCAGCATGATTCGCGCCATGACTACAAAGGGCATTTTGAAAGTAATTGATCTCAAAGACGCTGAAATAGGCAAAACTACTGTTCACATATCACCTGATAGCCTTTCTCTACCCGGGGCAGTTCGAGCACTTAGAATACAGCCCAGCAATATTGAAATTGTGCTGGAGCCTCTCGTATTAAGCGACTTTCCGGTAAGGCCTGTCCTAAAAGGCACGGTTGCTAAATATCACAAGGTTTTAGATACGGACGTAGATCCTCCCAGAGTGGTTGTCTCAGGGCCGGAAAGTGTAATAAAGGCTATGAAGGAAATAAAGACATTCCCCATAGACCTTGATGGGGCTTCGGATGATTTTACCAAAGAGGTGGGTTTGGATATTCAGGGTATACATGTATCACTTGAAGAAAAGAAAAAATATATAGTCACTGTACATATAGTGCCTGTCCAGGGCACAAGGCGCATCACGCATATACCCGTACAGATTGAAACCAACCAGTCCGATGTTTTGTGGTGGCCCAAAGTAGTAAGTGTGACTTTACGAGGGCCTATGCTGGATATCAGAGAGATCAAGCCTACTGATATATATGTTGGGATTTCTGTAATAGGGCTTGAACCTGGAACTCATTCCTTAGAGCCCGAGTGCATTGTCCCTGAAGAATTTATATTAATGGAGATAATACCTAAAAATATCAAAGTGAATATTCCTGAAAAAAAGATTAAGGAACTGAAAGAATCCGGAGATCATTAAATGCGCAAGTTGTTTGGTACAGACGGCATTCGCGGAACAGCCAACATCCATCCTATTACTACTGATATTGCCATGAAAATCGGGCGTGCCGTGGCATATATGTTTAAAAATCGCCGCGGGAGTCATCCCAGGATACTCATAGGAAAGGATACTCGATTGTCCTGCTATATGCTGGAAAATGCGCTTGCAGGCGGGATATGTTCAATGGGAGTGGACGTTTTACTGCTGGGCCCCATGCCTACCCCTGCCATTGCCTTTCTTACCACCAACATGAGAGCGGATGCCGGAGTAGTTATATCTGCATCCCACAATCTCTTTCAGGATAATGGAATAAAACTCTTTTCAGGGGATGGATTTAAATTGCCCGACGAGTTGGAAAAACAAATAGAGGAATTGATGGATTCGCAAATATTAACAGAATCCCAACCAACCGGGCAAGATGTAGGCAAGGCGGTCCGCATCGAGGATGCCCCCGGCAGGTACATAGTATTTGTAAAAAACACGTTTCCCAAGGATCTTGCGCTGGATGGCCTCAGGATTGTCCTGGACTGTGCGAATGGGGCTACCTATAAAGTGGCTCCGGCTGTTTTTGAAGAGCTCGGGGCAAAGGTAACCAAATTGGGAGTAAGTCCAAACGGTACCAATATCAACTACAGGTGCGGAGCGGTTTATCCCGAACTCATGCAGAAGGCTGTAGTCGAGCACAAGGCTGATATTGGAATCGCATTTGATGGGGACGGCGACCGTTTAATAGTAGTTGATGAAAAGGGTTCAGTAGTTGATGGCGATCATATTATGACAATATGTGCCTATGATATGATTGACAAGGGAAGGCTTAACTTTAATACCGTAGTAGCAACGGTTATGAGCAACATGGGGCTAGAGATTGCTCTGGAGAACAAGGGGGGGAAACTGGTCCGAACTCAGGTTGGTGACCGCTACGTAGTGGAGGCCATGAGGCAGGCAGGTTACAACTTCGGCGGAGAACAATCGGGGCACCTGGTGTTTCTGGATCATATAACTACGGGTGATGGTATTTTGGCTTCTCTACAGCTTTTGGCTATCATGCAAAAAAAGGAAAGGGCCCTTTCAGAACTTGCCGGAACGATGGATTCCTTTCCTCAGGTACTTCATAATGTCCGCTTGCGGGAGAAAAAGGCTTTAGATGAAATTGCCGGCCTCAGGGAACTCCAAGACCAGTTAGAAAAAGATCTTAAGCACAGGGGCAGGATACTCGTCAGACCATCAGGTACTGAACCGGTTATACGCATAATGGTTGAAGGCGAAAACGAGGAACAGATACAGGCCATGGCTATGACAATGGGTAATCATGTTGAGTCGGTCTGTGGAATTTAGTCCGCCTTTCTTCTCATAAAGGCGGGGATACTATCCAATTCATCGGTGTTTAGTTTATCAAGGCCGTCAAAGTCTAATACTGGTTTCTTCGAATTTTTTATGTGGTCGGTTATCCTAATAGGGTCCTTTTTGATACAGATTGACGGATCATGATCCGGTTTCATAGCCTTACTATTTTTCTTAATAGATTCTATTGGGGTAACAATATGCTTTCCAAAGGAAAGGGCGTCAGATCCTATACCGGTGGCTATTACCGTTACCCTTATCTCTTCATCTATATTGTCATCAAACACAGTTCCTAAAATTATATTAGCGTCTTCATGCGCCTCGTCGTAAATCAAAGAGGATGCCTGTTCTACCTCCTCCATGCTCAGAGTAGAACTGCTGGCAGTAATATTCAGCAGGATGCCCTTGGCACCGTTTATGGATATGTCTTCCAGCAAGGGATTGGATATGGCCATCTGTATTGCCTCCAAGGCCCTGCGTGATCCTTTGGCAACACCCGTACCCATAAGGGCCATCCCCATTTCAGCCGTGACTGTGCGAACATCGGCAAAATCCACATTTATATAACCCCTAAGGACTATGAGATCCGAAATGCCTCTTACTGCATAGTAAAGGACCTCATCTGCCTTTCGGAACATCTCTAGTATGGGAGTATTGGGTTGAGCCAGATTTCTGAGTCGGTCGTTTGGAATTGTTATTATGGTATCTACTACATCTTTCAATTCCTCTATCCCCTCTTCAGCCACACGCATTCTGCGTTTTCCTTCAAAGGAAAAAGGTTTTGTCACTACCGCCACTGTAAGGGCACCCAATTCTTTACTTATTTCAGCAATTACAGGGGCACCCCCGGTGCCGGTACCTCCACCCATGCCGGCTGTGATAAAGACCATATCACTTCCTTCCAGCATAGTCCGGATATCATCTATGCTCTCTTCCGCGGATTCCCTGCCGATTTCAGGTTTTGCTCCTGCTCCGAGTCCCTTGGTAAGCCCTTTACCAAGCTGAATCTTTGCGCCGGCTTTGGATATTTCAAGGGCCTGAGAATCAGTGTTTGCAGCTATAAACTCGACACCCTTGAGCTCAGAGGAAATCATGCTGTTAATAGCGTTTCCACCTCCGCCACCGACTCCTATTGCCTTTATCCTTGCAGTAAGTTTCGGTTCTATAAACTCAAAAGACATATGCTTGGCCCTCCATCCAACTCGAACAGATTAAATTCTCTAAATCTTAAACCATGACTTCATACGAAGGGTTACCTTGTTGAATATATTACCATCCCTTATTCGGAATTTTTTCTGGGAATGATGTTCCATGCCATAAAGCACAAGACCTACAGCAGTAGCAAACATGGGTCCGTTGACCACATCCACCAAACCTGAAATCCTCTGTGGGAAGCCGATTCTTGTCGGCAACTGGAATACCTGATCCGCAATCTCAGCGGTTCCCGGCAGTAGGGCAGAGCCCCCGGTTATAACTATCCCCGAAGCCAATAGTTCCTTAAGTTCTGTCCGTTCTATTTCCTGGTCAATCAAGGTAAAAATCTCCTCTACCCTGGGCTCAAGTATTTCAGACAGAATTTGCCTGGACAGAAGCCTGGGTTTACGTCCTCCCACACCGGGAACTTCTATCATCTGACCTCTGTCTGCCAGAGAATTGATACAGCTGCCGTCGCTTATCTTGATCTGTTCTGCCTCTTTACTGGGTGTCCTTAACCCGACTGCTATATCATTAGTGAGGTTGTTACCGCCAAGTCCCAGTACAGCTGTGTGTTTTATTGCACTTTCAGTAAATAGAGCAAGATCAGTGGTGCCACCACCAAAGTCCACAAGTGCAACACCCAGATCCTTTTCTTCCTGATTTAAGACTGCTTCGGCCGAGGCAATGGGCTGAAAAACTATATCAACCACATCGAGCCCGGCCCTGTTTGCACACTTGATGAGGTTCTGGGCAGCCGTAACTGCTCCTGTCACGATATGTACCTTGGATTCCAGCCTTACACCGGTTATCCCTATAGGATCCAATATACCGCCCTGTTCATCTACGATATACTCCTGTGGCAGGATATGTATGACCTCTCTATCAAGGGGTATGGCTACCGCCCTTGCCGCATCTATAACTCTGTCAACGTCTTCCTGGGAGACCTCCTGGCCCTGTATGGCTATCACCCCGTGACTGTTAAAACCCTTTATATGACTACCGGCGATGCCGATGAACACTGAGCTTATTTCACATCCGGCCATAAGTTCGGCCTCTTCAATAGCCCTTTTTATGGAATCGACCGTATTATCTATATTGACGACTACTCCCTTTCGCAGACCTACAGAAGGATAAGTCCCTACACCTATAATCTCGGCACTATTCTCATTAAACTCGCCCACTACCGCACATATTTTAGTAGTGCCGATATCGAGCCCGACAATCATGTTACCGGGTTTTTCGACCATTTCCTCTCCTAATGTTTCAAACTGACCAGGGCTTTGCCGGGACCATAATCGAGTTCCACCTTAACTGCTTTTTTATATGTCCCTGAGCGATAGAGTTGATAAAGGACTTTTTCCGCTCTACTAAATTGGACGCCGAGATTTTCATAGTCAAAGTAAAAAGGAATACTGCCATAAGATGTAACCAGTATTAAGGTGTCTTTTTCAGCTATGTCTATTTGGCTGATATTGTTAACACCCAGAGTTCTTGTGCCCTTACTAGCCATGGATATCAACTCCAGGGCCTTTTGGATTCGGTTATTGTGCGATCTTGTTAAATTGTTATCTATAATGTTTTTAGGATCAATTCCTGTAATGATTGGAAGAGAGACGGATTCTTCTATTGAAAGTCTATCAATAATTTCGCCTTGTTCATCAATCAGGTACATTTTGTCGGAGTTCAAAATGGCTACCGGAGTGTGCTCTTTGAGCGTAATCATTAGGTGATCCGGCAATTTTTTTTTAACTTCAACACTATGGACCCAGGGATGCCCTTCTATGGACTTTGCAATCGATTCCAAGTCGAGAGACAGCAGATTGTCTTGGGCGGTCACATTACTCAATTGCAAAATCTCCTCTTCCGTGACACGGTCATTGCCTGTAATCAAAACCTGACAGACCCTAAAAAGCTCGGTTTGGTAAGCCCAATGTCGACACAAAAAAAAAGCGACAAAGCCAATGGACATTACAGCTATAGCAACCAGTAATTTAGGATATATAGACCACAACACGGAAAACACCGGTTTTGTAGATTTGTCCCGCGAGATGAAGCTACATACTGAAGACCTGGATTCTAAAGACGGTCTTCTAATTTTCATGTTTCCATACCCCAAAAAGATACCTCCGGAACAAGTTCTACATCAGTCTCTTTTTTTACACGTTCTTTAATAATTTCCAATAAGTCCATTACCTCTACGGCGCTGGCTTTTCCACGGTTTATAATAAAATTTGCATGCCTTTTGGACACTTCAGCATCCCCAACTCTAAAACCTTTGAGTCCACATTGGTCTATGAGCTTTCCAGCTGAAACACCGGGGGGATTTTTGAAAATGCATCCCGCGCTTGGTTTTCCTAAAGGCTGGGTGGCTTTCCGCTGGCACATAGCGCTTCTCAAATGCTGCCTGATCTGATCGGCATTGCTTTTGCCGAATTTAATTCTTGCAGCCGAGATAATAGCATTGTCTTGCAGTCTGAAGGCCCTGTAATCAAAATACAATTGATCTCTATGAGACCAGCAACTACCATCAGGGCCTGTAAACTGAACAGCGTCTATCACTTCTGCCATAAAGCACTTGTTAGTGCCGGCATTCATGAAGATGGCCCCGCCCACACTGGCCGGAATGCCGGAAAGATTTTCAAGACCGCCCAGGCTATTACGCACGGACCAGGAAATAAGAGACCTCAGCCTGCAACCTGCCTCTACGTCTACCATTTTAAAGCGATGGCCATTAGCTGATCTCTCTTCCTGTAAAAAGGAACTAGAAGAAATTTGCCGGTGGTCCTCAGATTCAAATCTGCTTTCCACAGAGCATTGAATACGCTTCAGGGCCGCCAGAGACATAACCAGCTTCACGCCTTTGTCGCTGATCAAGAGATTGCTTCCTTGACCAATCACCTTATAAGATATGGAACGGTTACTGAGATAAAAAATGGTCTTTTCAAGGGCCTTCAATGTCTTCGGAGCCAGAAACAGATGTGCAGGCCCACCTATACGAAAACTCGTCAGCGGTAAAAGCGGTACACCTTCAAAGACTTGGAGATCTTCTATCTTTCTTAGATCCTTAGAGAGCAATTGCTGACTCCTTTGTCTTAAGCATGCCCAAAATTCTCGGCCCCATATGCCCTATGGTACCAGCCCCAAGAGTCATGACCACGTCACCCTCCTGCAGGCTCGGCAAAATTGCCTGAGGAAGATCCCCGCATGACTCTATATAGTGTACTGTTCCACCACGTTGATTCATGATATTTCTTGCCAAACGTTTTCCGCTAACCCCTACTATGGGAGTCTCGCTCGCTGGATATATTTCCGTCAGCCACAGTTCATCAGCTTCTCCAAAGGCAGTGGTGAAATCGTCCATCAATGCCTGAGTTCTAGTATACCGATGGGGTTCGAAAAGAACCACGAGTCGGCGCTCAGGCCAACATGCCCTGGCGGCTTTGAGAGTGGCCACTATCTCAGTAGGGTGATGCGCATAGTCATCTACTACAATTATCCTTTCTGTTTCGCCCAATATCTCAAATCGCCTGCCTACACCTTCATATGACATAAGACCGGTCTGGATTTTGTGAAAGGGTATCTCAAGTTCAAGACCCAGGGCCATTGCGGCCAGAGAATTCCTTACATGGTGCAATCCAGGGACCTTGAGTTGTATCTCGCCAAGTTCGGAATTCTGCCACCAGGCATTGAAGGATACCCCCGGACCTTTGAAACTGATATCCCTGGCCTGTAGATCACATTCAGGTCCTGTACCATAAGTCATTGTTCGTTTTTTTACTACCGAGAGCATTTCTCTGAGGTGAGGGTTGTCTCCACAAAGTATGGCAAGACCATAGAAAGGTATTTTGTCTATGAAGTCCTGAAAACAGCGTATTATTGCATCCAAATTGGAATAATAATCCAAGTGCTCCCTATCTATATTCGTTACCACGACTATGCTTGGTGTAAGGCGCAAAAAGCTGCCGTCACTTTCATCGGCTTCTGCTATAAGAAATTCGCCCTGTCCCCAATAGGCATTGCTCCCAATACCATTTACCTTCCCTCCTATGATAACCGTTGGATCAAGGCCACCGACACGAAGCACGGAAGAGATCATAGAGGTGGTGCTGGTCTTTCCATGTGCCCCGGCCACTGCTATGCCGAATTTTTTGAGCCGCATCAATTCTGCCACCATTTCAGCCCTTGGTATAACCGGAATTTGGGAAGAAAGTGCCCCCTGCACCTCAAGGTTATGTTCTCTGATGGCAGAGGAAATCACCACTACATCGGCACCTTGAATATTTTCAGGGGCATGACCATTGTAAATTGTACCCCCCAATTTTCTTAGAGACCTGGTGATTTCAGTCTCACGCAAATCCGAACCCGTGACTTTATATCCCAGATTAAGAAGGATTTGTGCAAGGCCGCTCATGCCTATCCCGCCGATTCCTACAAAATGAATATGTTGTTTTTTATACATGGCTGCGTACTTTAGAACATTTCAATGAATTGGTTTCTTTTTGAGAACATGAAAATGTATGCCCGGCCATCTTCATCAGTGTAGAGGCCATATCTGCAGCCGCCTTGGGCCTTCCGAGTTTGCGCGCATTTTCTCCCATATTGTTGAGTTTTTGAGGATCCTCCAGTAAAGACTGTATCTCTCCTGCCAGTTTTATAGCTCCGACTTCTCCTTCCAGGAAATATTTGGAAGCCCCGGCTTCAGCCAGTTTTCTGGCGTTTGCATCCTGATGGCCGTCTGTTGCCCAAGGATAGGGAATAAGTATCGAAGGCTTTCCCGTAATCGCGAGTTCAGCCAAAGTACCCGCTCCTGCCCGGCAAATAACCAGATCTGCCCAGGAATAGGACTCACCAATGTCGGAAATAAATTGGACCACTTTGGCCGGAATATTTGCATCTGCATAAAATTTCTCAACATAAGACATATCCAGCCTTCCTGTCTGGTGAATAATTCCCAAATGAAAACCAGATTGCCACAGAACCTCTATGGCTGAACTGGCAAGCCGGTTCATGCATGTGGCACCCTGACTACCACCCAGGACCAAAATATTGTGTGATTGTGCGATCTTATGATTTTGTGATTGGAATATGTCTTTCCGCACTGGATTTCCCGTAAAAATTACTCTGTTTCTTGGAAAATATTTGGTAGTCTCCTTAAAGCTCACAAAAACTGTCTTTACAAATTTAGAGGCCAAACGATTTGTGAGGCCGGGTATAAGGTTCTGCTCATGAAGTGCTGCAGGTATCCGCAGTATCCGCGCTGCAAGAAGTGTGGGACCCGAGACATATCCGCCGACACCGAGCACCACATGAGGCCTGAATGATTTGAGCCACGAACAAGCCCTGATAGTGGAGAAAGGAAGTCCAGCCAGAGAACGTACAGTCCCTGAAATGCCTGAGCCCCTCAAAGGCCCCGTATTAAGGATTTTATAATCCCATTTATGTTCTAAAAGCGCATTTTTTTCCACCGGGCGGCCTGTACCTATCCACATAACATCTATAGGGCCGTATGATTCCATGGCCTCAACCACTGCCATTCCGGGAAATACATGCCCTCCCGTGCCGCCACCAGCCACCACTAATTTGATGATTTGCCGGTTTGATGATTCGGTATTTGTTTTGTGCTTATATATTTCTCGACTCTTAGCCAAATTCATGACCTGCTCGCAGCTTTATTTTTAAATTAAAGTTCCTTTCCTGAAATAACCAAATCACTCAATCAATAAATCATTCAATTCCCTGGCTGCCTCCTGAAAGGCCATGCCACGTTCTTCATAATTTTCGAACATGTCAAAGCTGGAACAGGCCGGGGAAAGAATTATTGCATCGCCGGGCTCAGCCAGGGACCTAGCTTTCTCCACGGCTTTTTTCATAACCTTTTTGCCTTCTTTTGTCCCATGTACTTTAACAACCGGCATTACCTTACCCAGAATTTTTTCAAACGCCTTGGCCTCTTCACCTATAACGATCGCACCACGAACAACTGTCTTTTTAGCGATATCGGCCAGGGAACCATAATTTTCACCTTTGCCACGGCCGCCCAAAATAATTACTATTGGCTGTTCTATGGACTCTAGTGCACAAAGTACGGATGCAACATTAGTGGCCTTAGAATCGTCATAATAGTCGATACCCCCGTTTTGGACCACCCACTGAATTCTATGATTCGCTGCTTTGAAAATTCGAATAACAGACTTTACTGCAACAGCACCTGCACCTGCCAGACGTGAAATAAGTATGGCACAAGCCAAATTTTCAACATTATGTCGACCCTTTAGAGACCAGCTTTCCAAATCATATCTTTCCCACGTATTATCAGACCACATTATGTCGATCTTTTTCAAAGAGGTGTCCAGCCCGGCCCCTGGAACTCCAGGGCTCAGCATCCCAAAGTAAAGCCTTCTGGCACGTCCCCGGTCATTCCAAGTTTCTAGTTCCTTGTCATTCATGTTGCGTATGGACCAGTCACCAGGCCCTTGAAAATCATAGATTACTGCCTTGCTGTCTCCGTAGCTTTTAATGTTCTGATAACGATCAAGATGATCCGGGGCAAGATTGAGCCATGCGGTTATATTGAACCTTGGGGGATTAAAGTTGAAATATCTGGTCCTCGGGAAATAATCCAATTGAAAACTGCTAATCTCAAGGACAGCAATAGTTTGCTCAGTATGTCCTTCAATAAATGCCGACAAGGGTGTTCCGATGTTCCCAGCCCTTACATGAGGCACACCGGCCTTATTCAGCATCTCATCTACAAGCATCGTGGTAGTAGTTTTTCCATTTGTGCCGGTGATAGCAATAAGCGGTCCTTTCCAGACAGATGCAGCAAGGGCCATTTCTCCCAACACAGGGATGTTGTGCTTGTGTGCCGCCTCAAGGGCAGAAATTTCAGGTGAGACACCAGGGCTGACCACTATCAGGTCAGAGGAGAGGCAAGTGTCTATCTTGTGCTTTTTTGTCTCTATGCCGACACCATTTTGGTGACACCATCTTGTGAAATCATTAGGCCATTCCTTAAGGGCATTTAAGTCACTGCATATGACTTGTGCCCCTTGAGAGACGATCCATCTGGCGGCTGCCTGCCCGGATACTCCCATGCCCAGTATTGTTACTTTTTTGCCCTTAAGCTCCACTCAATTACTCAAAAAAAATTTCTAATTCGATCAAAACACTAAAAAGTGCAAACAGGAAAATGAAATATACATATCAAAAATTACTAAATTTCCTACCTATCTCAATTTGAGCGTGCTGATTGCCAACAGCCCAAGCAATATGGAAATTATCCAAAACCTTACAATGACCTTTGGTTCTTTCCATCCTTTAAGCTCAAAATGATGATGGATAGGTGCCATACGGAAGATCCTCTTGCCTCCTGTTGTTTTGAAGTAAAGGACCTGAAGAATTACGGATAATGCCTCAATAACAAAAATCCCGCCTACAATTACAAGCAGCATTTCCTGCTTTGAAAGTACGGCCACCGTCCCAAGAGCCCCTCCCAAGGAAAGGGAGCCGACATCTCCCATGAAGATCTGGGCCGGATAGGTATTATACCAGAGGAAACCCAGACCGGCGCCTACCATGGCGCCACAAAACACTGCAAGCTCTCCTGCACCAGGAACCGAAGGAATCCGAAGGTATTGTGCAAGAGTCGAATGACCCGCCAGGTAGGTAAACAGGGTGTAAACCGCTGCAGCTATTATAAAAGGGCCTGCGGCAAGTCCGTCCAGACCATCGGTCAGGTTAACCGCATTAGAGGTCCCCACAACCACAAGCAGAGCGAAAAGACCATACATAATTCCTAGATCAGGCTGAAAATTCTTAAAAAAAGGAATACTAAGATGGGTATCCCACTTACCATGTGCGGCAATTAACCCTGCGGCTAAAAATACAAAAACTATTTGCCCGACAAGCTTCAATCTGCCCGACAGACCTTTGGCATTCTTTTTCCAGATCTTTAACAGGTCGTCTACGAGACCTATTATACCGTAACCGACAAGGATTAAAATGCTTATCCAAACATAAAGGTTTCTTAAGTCAGCCCAGAGAAGTGTAGCGATTAGAATGGACCCTATGATTAATATGCCCCCTATACTCGGTGTTCCGGCTTTTGTATGATGTATTGTCGGCCCATCGTCCCGGATGATCTGGCCCATCTGCATTTCACACATAATTCTTATAAACCAAGGTCCAAAAATCAATATTATTGAAAGGGCAGTCACTGCAGCGTATATTGTTCTAAATGTAATATAGCGAAAAACGTTAAATACAGGCCACATATCGTTAAGGGGATATAGCAGATGAAAAAGCATAGCCTATACTGTCAACCCCCCTCTTTTACCCTCTCCCAGTTGCCTGATAAGGGCATTTACCGCTCTCTCGAGACCTATGGCCCTTGATCCCTTTACAAGTATAGTTGCCGGAAAGGGCATACAATCAAGAGCAGCTAATTCTATCCAGGAAAGCAGATCTTCAATGTCAGGGAAAACACGTATAGCCTTTTTTGAAATACCCGCCTTTCTGGCTGTTTCAGAAACAGCATCAGCAAATTCGCCTATTAAGACCAAGAGATCAACCCCCGTATTGGCTGAAATTCTTCCGAGTTCCTGATGAAACTCGTAGGCAGCATCTCCAAGTTCCAGCATATCTCCCAGAATCGCTATCTTTTTCCCGCCTCCGCTCCAAAAATCCAGAGTCTCAAGAGCCGATCGCATAGAGCAGGGGTTTGCATTATAAGAATCATCGATCAGCATCCATTTAGGTCCAAGATTTCTCAAAAAAAGGCGCCCCGGGAGCGGCCTTGCTTCCTCCAGCCCCTGTTTGATCAAAGCCGGCGTCACCCCTACTGCATGACCTGCAGCTGCAGATGCAACGGCATTTTGTACATTCGCCTTCCCTATAAGGTGAAGATCAACATAAAGTCTGTTTCCGGCAATATCCAGATCCAGCAAAGTGCCATGTTCGCTTAATGTCCATGACAGGCAGGTAATTTTATCATTTGAAGATTTTAAAATTTGGTGATCTGGAAACGAATCCGCCTTTTGTCCCATTGAATAGCCCACGACCTGACATTTTAGGTCTTTGGCCCCCTCCATCACCATAGGATCATCAAGGTTAACCACTGCTACACCCGTCTGGGAAATGGCTCGCCACAGCTCCCACTTTTCTTGGGCTACTGCCTTTAAGTCCCCCAGACCGACAAGATGGGCAGGTTGAATTGTAGTAATAAGGGCTACTTGCGGCTGGGCAATTTCACAGAGTCGTGATATTTCTCCCGGTTGGTTGGTTCCCATTTCCAGCACTGCCCAAGAATCGTTGGATCCGGCGGAAAGCAGGCTAAGCGGCAGGCCGATAAGGTTATTAAAATTGCCACTGGTTTTAGCGACTTTCCATTTTTTTTTCAGGATCGAGAAAATCAGTTCTTTTGTGGTTGTCTTGCCGCAACTACCCGTAATGCCGATTACTTTGATTCCAAGATGGTTTTTATACCATGCTGCGAAATCTCCTAAGGCCTTTAATACATCCTGGACTTGCAATAAAACGGGACGACAAGATCGAGGGTCTAAATTCAAGTTTCGGAAGTCAAAGCTAGAACTAATTACTGCACTAGTACATCCTTGTCCTACAGCATCAAGGATAAAATCGTGCCCATTGAAACGGTCCCCGGAAAGTGCCCAAAAAATATTTGCCTTTCTTACTGATCTGGAATCTGTCGATATGCCCTGGATTAATGTATTAGGGTCACCTGAAAGAACTCTGGCTCCAATAGCCGTTGCCACCTGAGAAGCCTTTAATCGAAATCCATAATCCTCAAAATTCTCAAGCGTTGACCTTCCAGCTTCTATCTTTGATTCAAAGGCCTTTGTCAATATTTCTCTGTCGTCAAAGACAAGTCGTTCCCTGCCGATTATTTGGTAGGTTTCGTGGCCCTTCCCAGCCACGAGAAGACAAACACCGGGCTGCGCCCTTTCTACTGCCCATGAAATAGCTGCTTCTCTATCTGGAATTATTTTCACTTCAGCTTTGGTTGCAGGGTGACAGGGAGGGAGATCTCGGAGACCGTTCAACATCTGATCGATTATTGCAAGGGGATCTTCAGTACGAGGATTATCCGAAGTCAACACAACAATATCTGCCAGTGAAGCAGCTGCCCGGGCCATTAGAGGACGCTTGCCTCTGTCTCTGTCTCCTCCGCAGCCGATAACACAGATCAGAAGCTTATTAGGCCCTAACCCGATAAGGCTGCTAAGAACACTTTCCAGAGCGTCAGGGGTGTGTGCGTAATCTACAAAAGCGGTGACTCCATTGTGAGAATATACAGGATCCAGTCTTCCCGGAATACGTATTATTGATTTTATGCCGGCCTGAATATGGTCCGGCTCTATCCCGAGACTGATTGAAACCGCTACTGTTGCAAGGATATTGTATAGGTTGTGCAAACCCATAAGCTTGGATTTGATGGAAATAGGGCCTTTGGGCGTAGATATATCACATATTATTCCTTCACTATCAATAAATTGAAACTCCGGTTTTACCTCTGCTTCAGGGCTGAGGCCATAACTGATCTTTTTCTCTTTTACTATCTCCCACAGACGCCTTCCATATAAGTCATCAATGTTAATAATTGCCGCATCAGAGGGATATTTCAAAAATAATTTTACTTTCGCCTGAAAGTATTGTTCCATGTCTTGGTGATAATCCAGGTGATCGCGACCTAGGTTGGTAAAAATAGATGCTGCGAAACTACATCCTGAGATCCTCTGCTGGTCAAGGGCATGGGAAGACACCTCTAAGGCCACTGCCTTTGCGCCTCTTTTCAACATGTTGGCCAGGGTCTCCTGAAGTTTTACGGCATCAGGGGTAGTAAGTTCAGAAGGCACCTCTATGCCGCAATGTCTTTGGCTTATCGAGCCTATTACACCGGGATTCAGCCCGGCTTTGCTGAAAATGCCTTCCAGGAGGTATGAAATCGTAGTCTTACCATTAGTGCCTGTAATAGCTATAAGAGACATTTTTTCACTTGGATTTCCATAAAAAGCACTTGCCAAAAGACCTATGGAAAGCCTGGGATCGTCCACTCCTATAACAGGCAAGGCCATGGGAACGTTTTTGACGTAATGATGCAGATCTTGCCTAGACATCAACACGGCGGAGGCACCTTTCACCACGGCATCATTGATAAATTGTCTTCCGTCAAATTCAGTGCCTGGAATTGCAACAAACATGTATTCCCGTTTTACCTGTCTGGAGTCTGCTGTTATACCCCTGATTTTTACGTCGTACTTCTCAAATGATATAAAAACAGCGGGCTTCAACACTTCCAACATATCCCGCAAGGTCCTTTCGTTTTGCGTATTACCAAACATCACTCGCAGGTTATACTGCAGGTCTTCACACCATTAAGAGGTATTCCTGATTCTGGTTTCTGCGCGATCACGGTCCCTACACCTTTGAGCTCTGTATAAATGCCCATGGATTGCAAAATGTCCAGGGCCTGTCTTACGGATTTTCCCTTAAGATTCGGCATAGTGGAAAACTGTCTTTCTGCCTCTTCGGTTTTCACCGTTCGCCATTCGTCTTTCAAGGGTATCTGCACCGCCTGTTTTGCTACTACCAGTGAACGCCCTAAAGTGCCCCGACGCTCACGAGGGTCGATTTTTACGCCGTCGAGCAAAACAATATAACTTACTTTGGGTGATCTTTCGGGCCAGAATCCTAGGGCAGTAACCTGTGCTGGAAATTGATTAGAAATTTGGTCAGACTGTTCATTCCACCTGATACTCGCAAGAGACGGCCCTCCTCTGACCGCGAGCTTTCTCAGCGATTTGTGTATCAGTTCTTCTGTCAACCAGGAAATTGGGGCATGCTTTTGGTCATTCGCGGAAGAGCCCGGTATCAAAAATTCATCAGTGCTTTGTAGGGCCACGTGCGGTGTAACTAATATATTTTTATTTATCAGGGCAGAGAAGGCCCTGAGAATCTGGATAGGACTGGCGGTAACGGCCTGCCGCAAGAGGCTATTACGTAACCCTGCCGGGGCTGATGGGAGGCTGCCCCGGCCTTCACCCGGAAGGTCGATACCTGTAAATTGACCAAATCCCAGACCCCAGAGATCTCTTGAAATGTCATTATAAGGGACAATATCCTTTAACTCCTTTTCAGTCCAGGGACTCCATAATACCATACCCTTATCCAAAACCTCCCATTGGCACTGGTGGGCGGTTTTCCCCAAAGGCAAAATCTCTGACTTTTGAAGTTCACTTTGTTCAAACATCCAGTTTAAAAGGGGCACAAGTATCATCAGGTCAACATTATCTTGGAGAGAATAGTTTATGATATTCCTCTCAGATATTTCCCAAAAACGTTCAGGATCCCAGGAAGGCTTGCTGGCAAGGGCAAGAATCTCACCATTTTCAACACCCATTATAACAAAACAGCCTTTCTCTGCCTTAAGTCTTTTGATCTGCCTGTCAAGCTCTTTTTCTGCTGATGACTGAATATCTTTACTAAGTGCAAGCGTAAGATCCTGTCTACCTGGGTAAATTTGTGACCCTTTAGTTTGCCTTAAAAGGCTATCATATGTGTATTCAATTCCCTCAAGACCTCTGCCGCCTTGGTCGACAAATCCCAAAACCGGAGAAGCCAGTGAATTACAAGGATATACCCTTTTATATTGTTCCAGTATTTCTAAGCCTCTAACCTGCATGTCTTTGAGCTTCCGGCCTTGTTCTTCGGAAATACAGTCTTTTAGACATATAAGGTCCTGCTCATCTGCAAGCATATCTTTCAAAGTTGGCAAATCAAGGTCAAGAATTTCTGACACCTCTGCCAGCCAATCATCAACTTGCCGCAAACGGGAAGGCCGCGCCAAGATAGAGATTTTTTTTTGGTTTGCAACAAATATTGCTCCTGTCCTGTCAAGGATCATGCCTCTATCTAAGGGACTTTGCTGGGAATAGTAGCCGGTGTTTTGTTGTTGACAAAGCATGGACGAATCAATGTCATCTTCGCTATTGACAGCGTTGCCTTGCCAAAGACAACCAACAAACGCTGCGGCAATAACAGCAAGACTCAATAAGCTGAAAAGAAAAGAAATTTTCTTTTTTTTATAAGGAAAAATCATTCTGATCTCGATCAGTTGAGATATATTATTTGCCGTTTAGTAGGTGGATGAAGTCCCATTTCACCCCCCAATTTTTCCATATGGCTGCGTGCCTTGATCCGATCCAGCCGAGTGGTGAAATCCTTATATCGATTACTGAGTCGGCCTTGTTCCCTTTGAAGCAACTCTAAGTCCTTTGCTGTTTCTCTGACTTCGTGAGTAATCAAAATTCCTAGAATTAATAAAGCGCCTAAAACAATCAGCGCAATGGCCTTATTAAGGCTCATTTTGAGTATTTTTGATAACAAAAGGTGGTCACAGGCCCTGTTTTTCTGTGCCGTCGAAACATATGAGCGTCTCTGGGGTGTTCTAATTGTTGCTGATCGGAGACTCATTTTCTCCCCTCCCAAAACAGGTTTTTGTCAAAAGGCTCAAGGGCACTTTTATGTTTCTGTCGGGAAAATAGCAATCTGAGGTATTGCTTCAGATTTTCACCTGCTGCAAGACAAGCCGAACATTTCTTATTTCCGAGAAATTTTGAGACTTGTATCTTAGACTTTTTGAGTGAAGTCATTTTTAGGGCCTTTTAAAATGTAATCATTATAGTAATTGGGTCAGAGCAGTATTCTGCCCTCTATATTGAGCAACTCTTAGCTTGGCACTTCTAGCCCGGGGATTACTATTTATTTCTTCAAGGCTTGGCACCAAAGGTTTTTTAGTTAAGGGCTTCAATCTCTTGTCTTCTCTGAAAGCGATTTTGACCAGACGGTCCTCCATAGAATGAAAGGAGATAACACACATTCGTCCTCCGGGTCTCAGACAAGATGGGAATGAGTCAAGGGCCTCTTTAAGATTGTCCAGTTCTCGGTTCAATGCGATTCGAAGTGCCTGGAAGGTGCGTGTAGCGGGATGAATTCGGCGTGGATGATATTTTCTCGGAATGGAATCGGCAATCACTTCCGCCAGGTCTCTCGAACTCAGAATAACTTCTGCCTTGCGCCTTTCATATATGCGTTTGGCGATCCTTTTTGCCCATCTTTCTTCCCCATATGTATGGATAAGCTCGGTCAATCTTTCAACCGAAAGCTTATTGACTATGTCGGCAGCAGTCACTGCACCAGATTGATCCATGCGCATGTCAAGAGGTTCGTCCCTGGAAAAGCTGAAGCCTCTCCCGCTGTTTTCCAAATGGAAGCTGGAAATGCCGAGATCCATAAGTATGCCATCAACTTGCTCTATTCTGTTGGATAAAAGAACATCACGAAGATGAATGAAGTTGCTGTAAACTAATCGAACCCTGCTGCCAAATGCGGCCAATCTGGATCCGGCCTTTTTCATGGCTTCTGTATCATAATCAAGGGCCAGCACCATTTTGACTTCGGGGCACCTTGACAGTATGGCCTCTGTATGGCCTCCCAGACCAAGTGTTGCATCCACATAGATACCCCCTGACCTCAATGACAGGCCATCCAGAACTTCGGAGAGCATTACAGGGACATGCATGGCCTCTTTTCTAACCGCTAATTCCGAATTTGGCGGTGATATCGCTGCTGTACTGATCAAAGTTACTCCTAGTCTTCTGCAATTCTTTGTTCAAGCTGTCCCGGTTTGATATTTCAAAATAGGTAAGCATACCCGAAAGAACCACATCCCTGGTCAATACCGCCTCTTCACGAAGCCTCTGGGGTATCAATATTCTCCCCTGAGCATCCAGTGAACATTCCGCTGCAGCTCCCAACAGGTATCTTTTAAAGGCTATGACTTCAGGAGGCCCGAATTGAAACCGGCTGAAATGTTCTTCTATTTTTCTCCATTCCTCAAAAGGATAAGCTGCAAGGCAAGAGGGCAAGTTGGTAACTACCAGCCGGTCATCATATTTTGCCTGCAAGAACTCTCTAAAACGCGCCGGAATGCTAAGACGGCCCTTGGCATCCAAAACATGGGCTGACCGTCCTCTAAACATTAGATTCTACCCCTTTTCCCCACTTTATCCCACTATATACTTATATATTTTAATAAAGGGCTGACTGTCAAGAGACTTAAGAGAGAATTTAACTAAAAAATATCAATATATTATGTAATACGAACTGTGCTTTTCTTTATTTTTCTATAATTTGCTCTTAAAAATGAGAATTCCTGCAAATGGGACAAAACTATATAAATTACGCTAAATATTTATATCGAATAAAACCATCATCTACTTGAAACTTTTGAAAAAGTTTTTTGATAATTTTTTGACGATTAAAAGAAAAAAGATGGGTGGTTTAAAGTGGGGTATTAGTTTGTGTCGAATCGGGGCTGGTCTTTTTGTTGGGTCTGTATTGGCGCCTGCGTTGATACCTATCTACAGCTCTATTATGTTCAGCCAGAGTCCGAGAAAAATAATGTTTGCCATTGTTTTTCGAAACAAAATAGAAATAATCCTTTTCTGATGGATAGAGAGTCGCCTTGATGGACTCCTTGCCGGGATTTGAAATCGGTCCAATGGGCAATCCCCTGTTTACATAGGTGTTATAAGGAGTTTTTTTCCTAAGATCTTTCCATCTAAGACGACGCTTTTTTGTTTTGTTTTCCACAAGTATTCCGTAAAGGACGGTTGGATCCGCCTGAAGAGGCATATTTTTTTTAAGGCGATTCCAAAATACACAAGCTATCAGCGGCCTTTCTTTTGATTGCATGGCCTCTTTTTCAACTATGGAAGCGATAGTTACTATATCGTGGATTTGGACATCCAGTTCTTCTGTTCTGCGACTGAATTTTTCTGAATTCCATACTTCCCAAAAATGATTTACAAATGTGCAGAGCATCTCATACGGAGTGGCATCCTTTGTCAATTGATAAGTGTCAGGGTAAACATAACCCTCGGCGCTGTCAGCTTCTATACCTAAAGTTCTTAAGATGTTTTTGTCTCGTGCCACATTGATGAATGAATCATCAGATATCAATTTCGCATTTGCAAGGAGGTCATCTATTTGGAACAGGTTATAGCCTTCGGGAATGGTAATAATATATTGGCGGATTTTCCCTTTGACCAGATAATCCAGAATCTCTGCAGGGGTTTGAGTTGGAGAAAGTTCGTATTCTCCAGCCTTTATCTTGGTCGTTGCATCTTTCCACCAGGCCAAGCAATAAAATGCCCTTTTGGATTTGATTAAACCCTCTGTTTCAAGCTTTTGTGCTACTGAAAAGAAGGTGCTCCCAATGGAGATCAATATGATCTTATTTTTGCCTGTTTCGGAAACAGGCAACGTACAATCTTTCCAGATCTGATAGCCGGATAGAAAAACTGCGTAGAATAAAACGGGTACCCAAAATTCACGTATTATTCTCATATTAATAAAATGCTTTATTCCCTATCAGGCGGAAACACCTGTAATATCTTTTGGATCAATTATACCTTCCCTTATAATCTTGAAGGGTTCGGTACACACATCTACGATCGTGGATGGCGCCCCTCCGGATGTAGGACCACCATCCAGTATATAGTCAGGAGGGGGGGCTCGTAACTGATCCTTAATCTCCTCTGCGTTACAGGCGGCAGGGTATTTTGAGATATTTGCACTCGTTGCAGTCATAGGACTCCCCAGGGCTGTTACCAGGGAATGGGCCCATGAATGGCTAGAAATTCTCACCCCTACTTTTCCTGTATTTGCACAAAGTGGCCACGGTAATCCAGGTTTAGCCGGTAAAAGCAGGGTCAAAGGACCAGGCCAAAATCGCTCCATTAAGACAACCGCAGTCGCGGGAACTTGTCTGACCAAATGTATAAGATCTGAAATATTTGAAATGAGGATCAAAAGGGGTTTATACCTTGGCCTCTTTTTGATTATATAGATCCGTTCAAGGGCATAGACCTGCTTTATTGAGGCCCCCAACCCATAGCTCGTCTCTGTGGGAAAGGCTACCACTCCACCTTTACGCATTATATCTGCAGCTTGTTGAATTAATGCGTGGTCGGTTGATAAAACCATTCGCCTCAGAGTTATTTCATTTCCACCAAATTTTAAATTTCAGGTTGCATCTCTTCTATCTTTCTTGCCTGAGTCTCTCTATATTCCTTTAGCCTCTTTGCAATATCCCGATCTTCCAATGCCAAAATCTGAAGTGCCAACAAAGCGGCGTTCTTTGCCCCGGCCTCTCCTATCGCCATAGTCGCAACAGGAACCCCGGGAGGCATCTGGACAGTGGATAGTAAAGCATCAAGTCCACTCAACGATGAACTGTCTACCGGCACGCCTATAACAGGAAGTATGGTGTTGGCTGCCAAACTGCCGGCCAAGTGTGCGGCCATTCCGGCGCCAGCTATTAATACCTTTATTCCTCTGTTTTCCGCCTCTTTTGCATATATTGAAGTAAGTTCCGGAGAGCGATGAGCTGAAGCAACCTTTAACTCACATAAGATACCAAACTCATTCAAAACATCCCTGGCTGCTTTCATAACCTCTTGGTCACTGAGGCTTCCCATTATAATACCTACCTTGGCAGGGCTGCCAAAATGCGAGGGAACCGACTTGCCGGCCTTATCTGATATGTATCTGAGGGCCTTTTGACCAATATCCCTTCTGTAATGCATACCTTCCCAGGAAATTTGACCAACTGCTTTATACGCAAGGTCTATTGCCTCTGGAATCGTATCCCCGAGCGCCGTAACACCTAAAACTCTTCCACCGGATGTGACGAGTCGACCCCTTTCCTTGGCAGTCCCTGCGTGAAAGACCATTACGTCTTGCATCTCAGTCACTTTATCTAGACCGTGGATAACCTGGCCTGTCTCATAGCTTCCAGGATAGCCTCCGGAGGCGAGGACAACGCAGACAGCAGCCCTGGGATCCCACTCAAGCTCGACTTCATTTAACCTGCCTTCAAGTGCTGCCTCAATTACCTCCATCAGGTCAGTGCGAAGTCTCATCAGGATCGGTTGAGCCTCGGGATCACCGAACCGGCAGTTAAATTCCAAGACACTGGATATACCATCTTTGATTATAATGCCACCATAAAGTACTCCCTGATAAGGCCTTTTTATCTTTGCCATGGCTTCTACTGTGGGCCTCATAACCGTATCCATTATATCATCAAACAGGTTACCGCTTACCACAGGTGCTGGAGAATAAGCCCCCATACCACCGGTATTAGGCCCCTTATCATCATCAAATACAGGCTTATGGTCCTGAGAAGTAGCAAGGGGAAGGACTGTTCTTCCGTCTGTTATAGCCATGAAGGATGCCTCTTCTCCGGTGAGAAATTCCTCTACTATCAGACAATTACCTGCTTTACCAAAGGCATTTTTGCGAAGGATAAGGTCTATTGCCTCTTCCGCATCCGCGAGGGAGCGGGCCAGCAGCACCCCCTTGCCGGCTGCCAGCCCGTCTGCCTTTATTACAATTGGTACTCCAGTTATGTTCTTGATATAATCAAAAGCGGCATTCGGCTCGGCAAAGACCCTGTAGGCCCCTGTTCGTATACCGGCTTCAGTGAGCAGATCTTTTGAAAACACCTTACTTGCTTCAATCTGGGCAGCCGCTTTAGTAGGTCCGAACACCGCAAGTCCATGTTCGTTGAATCTGTCTACCAGACCTTCAGCCAGAGGAACCTCCGGACCCACCAATGTTATATCGATATCCTCCTTTTTGACAAACGATACAAGGCCATTAATGTCACAGACTTTTATAGGTACACAGACGGCATGTTGACTTATACCGGCATTGCCGGGCGCGCAGAATACTCTTGACACCTTTGGGCTGGACGCCAGCTTCCAGCAAAGGGCGTGTTCGCGGCCTCCTGAACCTATGACTAAAATTTTCTTCTTGTGCATGATCTTCTTCTCCCTGTATTTGTTCTCTAAACAAGGCAAGCTCACCCTACCATCGGGCATGAAGGTGTCAACGCCTGTTCTGATAATTTTATGCCTTGAGTGCCCGAATTCTTAGTTAGTTTCCATCCGGAAACCCATGTTTTTTGGGTGTACTGACTGACACCGAGCAAGCGAAGTAGGTTGAGCGGATCATGACAGTGGAGATTTTGGAGTGATAGACGCCAATTTTCAGTTTACAGGATCACCAGAGGCGTTTGGGGGTGTCTCCAGGGCATACCTCTCCTGTCGTAATCAGACAATGACACCAGAACTATCCTTGATGCAACTCCATTTTCAACCTGGCCAGCACCGAAAGATTATACGATACAATCGCACTCCAAACATACTGCCGAAAGCCCGGCCATCCAGTCCGGTTGCACCGGTTAAACCCAAAGGACCGCTTGAGCCTCGAAATGTTCGCTTCAATACCTGCACGGAAATTCCTGAGCTTCTTGTACACCCAGTTGCTCTTGACCATCTGGAGTACAGAAAGGCCCTTTCTCTTCGCGAACATGACATCCTTGATCTTTTCTTTCTTGGCCCACTTGAGATTGTCTTCGGAGGCAAACCCTCCATCAGCTGCCGTCTGACGCGGTACCCTTCCGTAGAGGACTTTCTGCCTCTCTATCATGGGCTGAAACATCTGCGAATCGGCAGGATTTCCATGCACGACCACGCAGTCCGTGATAATGCCGGAATCTCCTCCTGTAAGAAAGACCTTGTGGCCAAACCGGGTATCGCGGCCGCCCTTGACAATGATGTCTGTGTGACATTCAAAGAACGAACTGACTTTCTCGGACGCCGGAACCTTCTCACCCCGAATGACCCGCCGTTCGGTCTGATCCATGACACGTCCGAGAATCGAAAGAGTCCGCTCAAGCTTTTCTCTCAGCACCCTGGCGCGTACCCCATTGCATCAGATCAACCCTGTCAAACGTCTTCAGGGCAAAAATGGCATACATTGCATATCCACGTGCGAACAGAAACATTGAGCAGGTCCTTATACGCCTTTTCCCGTATCTTCTGTTTCTTGGCGTTCAGTATCGTAACCACCCGCTTCCTGACTACTCTCCGGTGATCAGCAAACGAGTATTCAGGCATGGGCTTCAACTCCTTGCCTGCAATAAGCAACCGCGTGATAACGCGGACTCCATCCTCAAGCAGTTTGGAATCCGTCGGATGATGGATGTTGCTCTCTACGGCCGTGGAGTCGATACGGATCTTTCGACCCTTCTCAAGCTCCTGATCCAGGGCGTATTCGATCAAAACCTGATGGACCGCCTCCCACGTCGATGCGCTGATGGCCTTGATGTTTTCCTGCAGCACAGACCTGCTCGGATACTGATTTATATCCAGCCTTGCAAAGGCACGAAACGACTGAGAGTCTTCAAGGTGAAACGCCAGTTCCTCATAAGTCAGGCTCCGGTACTGTTTCAGGATGGAAACTTGTTAATCAAAATCTACAAAGTATATAATTCCTGAGCAAGAATCTTGACATCATGATATACATTAATGATTGATTTAGAAAACGTCGACCCAGTCTTACAATAGTGTATGTTTAGGTTGTTTTATGACTGCTCACGGTTGAAATTTGAAATTAAAAGTAAAAATTGAGATTTAAGTAAAAGGCAAAAAGAAAAATGTATGCGAAACTCAAAGAGTCACTGATGGATATAGCGGTAAAGAATGGTTTTATGGAAAGTGAGATAAATATTACGGCGAAAGTCCTGACACCTGAAGAAGCTATAGGTAAGACAGAAAGGAAGGATTTCCCGCTACTTAAAGGCAAGGAGTCCTTAATCCAGGCAAATTTCAAGAATTCCCTGGGACAGGCATTTACTGACACGCCAAGGACCTACAGAGGAAAACTTGAAAAAATACTCGAATTTAAATTACAGGATAACGGTGAAAGGGCGCTCTTTGTCGCCACGTTAAACGCACTGATGCGATATGTAGGTATTATTAACGACACTGTTCACTGCAAAGGGGAGGAGCCGGAATGGTGTGCCGAGGAAATGGCCAAAACGATCATTGATAAATACAGCCCTGATGTCAAGATTGGAATCGTTGGTTTTCAGCCGGCAATAATTGATAATTTCTCCAGTAGATTATCTGCGGAAAATCTGAAAGTAACCGACCTTGATCGAGACAATATTAATAAAATAAAATATGGGGTGTCTATATGGGATGGTGAAGAAATGACAGAAGAAATATTTAAGACCTGCGACGTTATTCTGGCGACAGGCTCGACAATAGTAAACGATTCCTTGTCACAGTTAATTTTTCTTTCAGATAGATATAAAAAGCCGATTTATCTCTATGGTACAACTATCGCTGGAGCCAGCAGGTTTTTGAATTTGAAAAGACTGTGTTTTCAATCTTCTTGAGCATACATACATCCGGATAATTACTGATCTGTATTAGTAGAATCGAATATTTTGGTAATCAGCACAGAGCACAATACAAAATTTAAGTAACGCAATTAATGGCAACGAAGTAGAGGACTCAGTCCCCAGATTCTGAGACCCTTATCTTTTATGCCGGTAACCAGTAATGTAAGAAGCTCAACAAAGAGGTGCTCCGGAGGCGACGTCAGGGGATGATTTTCCACCAGAATTATGTCTCCCGGCCTCGCATGCATCAGAATATGCTCAACTGAAGTACTAAAAAGTACCCCCGCTTTACGCCATCTGAGCTTTAGGGATGGATTTATCACCAAAAGACCTAGCTCTCTTGCCGTTTTTATCAACTGAAGATCCTTCCATCCGTGAGGGGGCATAAGAAAGCAGGCATCTCTTCCCTGAATGTCGCTTGCCAGTGTTACACACGGCTTGAGCATATGTCTTAATTCTATTCTGTTTTTAAATACAAGCGATCTGTAAGTCTCTCCATGGATCCCTATCTCAAAGGACTGCAAAGCGCGCATGGACCTAGGATTATCCCTGGCTTTTTTCTCTTCTATGAAAAATGTGGCTGGAATCTCAAGCTCATGGAGTCGTTTGCAAATGGGCTCTGTTAAAGGGTTTGGGCTCTGATCGAATACGAGACTTATTGCAGGCACATGTCTGGAACCATGGGTTAATACCCTGCCCCATAAAGTGGCCCTCGAGCAAAAAATCTCATATGCGCATGCAGCCAAGGCACCTGTGCCTCCAAGAAAAATAAGGCCCTTTAAACCACTCTTGGAAAAAATTCCAGTCGATTTCAGCATTGTCTTGCCCTCACTTATTTTACTTGCGACGTTCTAAAACAAACCAAGCAAGGCCATGGAGTAAGTCTCTTGTTTCTACCGGGGCAAAAGTCTCCAACCCTTTACAGGCCATACCAACCAAGGCCTTTGCACGCCTATGCGTATAATCCAATCCACCGGTATCGATCAGCAAATCCTTCACCCATATAAGTTCCTTTTTAGAGATACTGCCACCCTTGAGCAACTGCGACAACATTACTTTTTCTCTTGAAGACGCCTTCTCAATAGCCACGACAAGGGGCAGCGTAATTTTCCCTTCTGCAAGATCTGTACCGATGGCCTTTCCCAGCTCACTGGTATCTGCAGTATAGTCAAGAATATCGTCAATCATCTGAAATGCCTGGCCCAAATAAAGACCATAGTCACTGAGGGCTTGCACCTCTGGCTTCCCTGCACCGGCAAAAAGCGCCCCGATTTTACATGACACAGAAATCAGTGAGGCCGTCTTTTTGTTAATGATTTCTAAATAGGTCTTCTCGTCAAAACTCGGGGTCTCTACCTGTAAAAGCTGTAGAATTTCACCTTCAGACATCAAGGCGACTGTCTCTGCAATAGCCTTTGCAATGCGGATATCGTCAAACCGGCTGGCAAGATCGAGGGCCTTGGCATAGAGAAAATCCCCAACCAGGACCGCGGCCTTATTACCCCATATTTTATAGGCAGGAGACCTGCCACGACGCATCACGCCTCCATCCACTACGTCATCGTGGAGAAGACTGGCAGCATGAAGATACTCAGGGACTGCCGAAAGATTGAACACATCTTCATCGTCTCTGCCTAACAGTCTTGCTGCACATACAGTTAGTAAAGGCCTTAAACGTTTCCCCCCTGCAAAAAGGATATACCGGCTTATTTCATTTACCAAAGGTATGTGAGAAGCAAAATGCCTGCTCAATACCAGCTCAATTTTCTCAAAATCCGGTCTGAAAGAGTCTAAAATGCCCTTGAGATTAGATCTGTAGTCAGATACCTGCTCTGGGAATACTTCCACCTATTAAAAACCCCCTTTCCTAATTTTAAACAAGGAAATAACATAGAAAATGACAAAGGGCTATGCTCAAACAATTATTCGATCTCTTGTCTGCAGTTATGAACCGTTATATGCTCAAGTTATACTTTTTAATAGCTAATGGCAAAGAATATAAAAGATAAAACGAAAGGCCTTACGCCTATGTTGCAGCAATATAAGGGTATTAAATCTCAGTATCCTGATGCAATTTTATTTTTTCGAATGGGAGATTTTTACGAAATGTTTCTGGATGATGCCGAGATAGCCTCCAGGATTCTTGAAATCACACTTACATCCAGAAATAAACACAAAGAAGAACGAATACCAATGTGTGGTGTGCCGGTACATGCAGCTGAGAACTATCTGAACAGGCTTGTACAATCCGGACATCGGGTAGCAATATGTGAACAGGTAGAAGACCCCAAACAGGCCAAAGGATTAGTCAAAAGAGAAGTGATTCGAGTTATAACCCCCGGACTCATCACTACAGAAGGGAGTGTAGGTGCTAAGACCAATAACTTCCTTATTTCTATAAATCCAGGAGACACCAAAAACCCTTGGGGACTTTCCTGTCTGGACATCTCAACAGGAGAATTCAGGGTGACCGAACTTTTCAAGGAAGAAGACGCCCTTACAGAACTCTTTCGTCTGGAGCCTTCTGAAGTCCTCTTGCCGGACAGCCAACAGGAAAGACAACTTATTGTCCGTGTGAAACAGGCCATCCCTGCGGCCTTGCTGAGCTTTAGGCCGGACATATGGTGGCAACATGACAGGGCCAGAAAAAACCTTCAAGAACATTTAAGGACCCTCTCCCTGGATGGTTTTGGATTGACAGGGCTCAGTTCTGGTATCGGGGCGGCAGGAGCGCTTCTGTCATATGCTTCAGAGACCCAAAAAGGCGATACGTCTCACATAAAGCATCTAAAGCCTTATCTCCTTAGCGATTATCTCATCATAGATGAGGTTACGAAACAGAATCTGGAACTGCTCTCAAACTCTTTGGACCGCGGTCGCCAAGGTACTCTGCTGGATGTACTGGACCTTACTCTAACTCCGATGGGAGGACGTCTTCTAAAAAAGTGGATTCTCTATCCATCTAGAGATATTGCTAAAATACAAGACAGACTGTCCGCTGTAGAAATAATCAAAAAAAATCCTTCGATTCGGAAATATTTAAGAAAGGAGATGCGCCGGATTTATGACATTGAGAGACTCGTTGCCAGAACAGTCCTCGGCACTGCAAATGGAAAAGATCTGCTGGCCCTCAAACAATCGGTTACTAGAATACCGGATATAAAAAAAGTCCTTGGAAATCTATTGAAAATTCCTTCTTTTAAAAAAGACCAAAATGGGGATCTGGAAAAAATTTACACGGCCTTGGATCCTTTGCAGGATATAGCAGATATCATAAACCGTTCCATAAGAGATGATTGCCCAACAGTTCTTAGAGAGGGCAGACTTATAAAGGAAGGATTTAACAACAAACTTGATGAAATCATTCATATTCAGAGAGATGGGAGGTCTTTTATAGCCCGGCTGGAAACCAAAGAGCGGGAAAGAACCGGTATCCCATCTCTCAAAGTCGGATTTAATAAGGTCTTTGGTTATTACCTTGAGGTCTCAAAGGCCAGATTACACAATATCCCTGATGATTATATCAGAAAGCAGACCCTTGTAGCGGCAGAACGCTATGTTACTCCGGAACTGAAGGAAATAGAATCAAAGATCCTTACTGCACAGGATAGAAGGCTGACCCTTGAATTTGAGCTGTTCATGGAGATCAGGTCTAGAGTAGCTGGAGCAAAAACTCGCTTACAAAACACTGCTGCGGCACTGGCAAAGATAGATTGCATGGCTTCCCTTGCAGAGGTGGCTGAACGATATAACTACACGAGACCAAAACTGGATCAAGACGAAAGAATATTTATACGCCAAGGCAGACATCCGGTTATAGAACATACCCTTAAGGAAAGTTTTGTTCCAAATGATATAGAGCTAAATCACAGCAATTCTCAGCTGGTGATTATAACCGGGCCTAACATGGCCGGTAAATCCACGGTCCTCAGACAGACCGCACTTATTGTCTTAATGGCCCAGATGGGAAGTTTTGTTCCGGCGGAAAAGGCACTTATAGGTATGGTGGATCGGATATTCACGCGGGTAGGTGCTACAGACTATTTGACTAGAGGTCAAAGTACGTTCATGGTAGAGATGACTGAAACTGCAAATATTCTCCATAACGCCACAAGCCGTAGTCTTGTAATCCTGGACGAGATCGGCCGGGGGACAAGCACTTATGATGGCCTTGCCATTGCGTGGGCAGTTGCGGAAAATTTATTGTACAAGGATAAAAGGGGAGTGAAAGCACTATTTGCCACTCATTATCACGAATTGACCGACCTAACCAAAAAACACGACAAGGTGCGCAATATGCATATAGCTGTTAAAGAATGTGGGGATCAGATAATCTTCTTGCGCCGTCTGCTGGATGGATTCACTAGTCGCAGTTATGGAATCCAGGTTGCTGCGCTGGCCGGTGTGCCTGAATCAGTAATTAAAAATGCCGATGATATCCTGAAAAGGATTGAAACAAAGACATCTAAATACAAAAAGGGAAACCATGTCGACCATGTATGGAAAAGGAAATCTAAACAGTATCCGGCCCAAATGCCGTTACCACTTGTAATTGATAAGGAAAGTGAACTCAGAGAAAAGATACTCTCAGCCGATATCAATAAAATGACACCGCTTGAAGCCATTAACTACTTAGCGGAGCTTAGATCTCTAGCAAAAAATAAAAGGACAACATAAAATCGCAAATCAACGCAAAAGAGCATGAATTACTGTAATTATGAATCCATTAGTATCTGAGCATAACTGCGTACGACTACGATTTTCTTCGTGTCTGTTTATTATTGCTTTACTATTAGGTACATTTTTATTAATTGAAATAGAATATGCACACGCAAAACCAAAAAATTCTGCCCTAAACAGGACGGAATACACCTATCGTCAAGCCAAATCTGAATATAATCGCCTTGCCAGGGATTCCCGGCTTCGCACCCGCAGAACAGCGTGGATTCAAGTAATTAAAAAATTCAGGACAGTATATCTCACCCATCCCAACGATATTAAGGTTGCCCCCAAAGCCCTCTTTATGATGGCATGCTGTTACAGCGAATTATATGGATACTCAGGAGCTATTAAGGATATACATGAGGCTATTGAGCGATATAAGGTCCTGATTGAGAGATTTTCCGAAAGTTACTTGGCAGATGACGCCCTCTATGACCTCGGAAACCTTTATAACCGTATCGGGAATATTAATCTAGCCCTAAAAGCATGGGAACGGATAATTAAAGAATACCCCAAAAGAGATAAGGTCGGGCTTGCCGAAAAAAAGTTAAAACTTTTAGGTCCTGTAAAGCGGCAAGAAATAAAAACTCCAAAGCTGGCAAGTTATAATAATGAAGAATTCTCAAGTATATCCAGCCCGAAGATTTCTCCAGATACAAAACCTGCTGTTGTGCGAGAGGTGAGGCATTGGTCCGCTGCGGACTACACCAGGGTGGTCATTGATACAGCAGGCCCTGTATACTTTACAAAAGGATATCTTCCTGCCAATAAGGCCGAACACCTTCCGGAACGTATTTATTTAGATCTCAAACCGGCCTTTATAGGAAAAAATTTCAAGAACGACATATCTATAAGAGACGGACTACTTAAGGGGGTGAGAATAGCCCAATTTAACCGTAGTACGGTCAGGGTGGTATTTGATCTCAAGAACACCCATAAGACAAAGATCTTTTATCTGGAGGATCCCTTCAGGGTAGTAGTAGACGCATTTGGAGAAAACTACTTTCATAGACCTTCCTGCCCACAACGATCTCCCGAAATACATAAAAAGAGCAGGGCTCAATTAAAAGATGACGATCTTTCTCTCGCGCAACAATTGGGCCTCTGTGTAAAACGAGTGGTAATAGATGCCGGCCACGGCGGAAAGGATCCGGGGGCTATCGGACCTACCGGCCTGAAAGAAAAAGACGTGGTACTCACGATTGCAAAAAAAGTGGCTTTACGACTTAAAAAAGACCTGGGTTATCAGGTTATCCTGACCAGAAAAGAAGATCGATTTCTGCCACTTATGCAAAGAACCGCCATTGCCAATGCCGAAAAGGCCGATCTATTTTTGTCTATTCATGCAAATGCAGCCCCTAGTAGGGGAGTTAGTGGGCTTGAAACCTACTTTTTAAACTTTGCCCTGGATAAAGAGGCTATGAATGTGGCAGCCCGAGAAAATGCTACATCAACAAAAAGAATAGGGGATCTTAAGCATATACTAAACGATATAATGAAAAATACCAAAGTGGATGAATCCTCACGCTTGGCAGGCTGCGTGCAGAGGGAGCTTGTAAAAAAGCTCAGAAAACAATATGATAAAGTGAAAAGCAAAGGAGTTAAACAGGCCCCATTTTTTGTGCTGATAGGGGCGAGAATGCCCTCGGTTCTTGTGGAAGTATCGTTTATAAGCAACAGGCAAGAAGAGAAGCGTCTCAAAAGCGACCGTTATCTGAGCAGCGTGGCCGATGGGATCGTAAACGGTATTAAATCATATGCCAGCGACACCAAGTTCGCTTATCTACCTTGAAGGACTTAGATAAAAATATATGGATTATAAATATGTGAACGTCTACTTTTTGATTCAGTAAATAAAACCCATCATAACAGGTTGAATTTTGTTTTTCCTCTGCTAAAATGCAGTATTTACTTGTGGATTTTAAGTGTAGTTTTATTATAGTTTCATATTATAAATAAAAAGCCATCATGCGGGAGGTATCTATGTATTGGGGAAATACGGGAATAAAAGTCTGTTTACTGGTGCTCATTTCGATATTGAGCCTGACTCTTCTCGGCGGATGTTGTAAAAAACCGGTAAAAGCCGTTGAAGGAGAAACACTTGTCACTGAGCAGATCGAGGAGACGACTGTAAGCCCTGAGGAGATGTCTGGCATGGCTGAAGTCGGTATAGGTGAGACGGAAATTCAAGCCGAAGCAGTAGAAGCTGCTCCAGCCTTTGGAGAAACTATTTCCGAGGGCAGAACCAGCGCTCCTATGCACCCGGTATACTTTGATTTTGACCGTTTTAATATCCGCGATGACATGAAGTCCGTAATGGAAGGCAATGCCCTTTTCCTGCTTGATCATCCTGAAATCATGATAGAAATCCAGGGCAACTGTGATGAACGAGGTACCAATGAATATAATTTGGCTCTCGGAGAAAGAAGGGCAAAAGGCGCCCAGGCATATCTTGTCAATCTGGGGATAAACCCGGATCGTATAGAAACTGTGAGCTTCGGTGAGGAGCAGCCTCTGGATCTAGGACATAACGAGGAGGCGTGGGCAAAAAACCGCAGAGATGACTTTGTTATCACAAAAGCAGGTAATTAATTAAAACTTCTGATATCCCAAACAAAGCACTTTGACCACTGCGTTATGTAACGCAGTGGTCATTATTTTGTAAAAGAGCCCTTGAAAAAACTCTTAGTCTTATTCTAGATGGGAGACTGTAAAATTTGTCGATATTTCTCGCAAATGATTGAGCTATATATCCATAAAAGACACATAAATTATTTTAAAGCCCAGGAGATAGTGATTGCCGTATGAAAGGTCGCTTAAACTTAATACCCCCGCTACTGATTTTTCTTTGCACTACGGTCCTGTGCTGTAATGTAACTGCTGGAGAAACAGCTCAGACAAAGATGGCTGTTATCAATATGCAAAAAGTCATACGAAAATCCATAGCCGGTCAAAAGGCCATGGAAAATCTCGAAAAAAAACTTACAAAATTGCAGGGAGAAATCAGAGTTAAACAAGACGAGATCAATGCATTTAAGGAAGAAATAGAAAAAAAGGGACCTCTAATGAATGAGGTTGCCAAGGCGGAAAAGGAACGCGAATATAAAAAGGCCCTTCGAGATCTTCAAGATAAAAAAGAGGATGCCCAATTTGAAATGCGCCAGGCGGAAACCAAAAGCATGGAGCCATTGCTTCATGATCTTGAAAAGGTTGTCAGCGTTATTGGTAAGAAAGGTGGATACACACTCATTCTGGATAAAAACATGCCTGGTATATATTTCATTGATTCCGACATAGATATCACGGAAGAAGTCATAAAGGCCTACGATAATCAAATAAAATCCGATAAGGAATAAGGGTAAAAAAAATAGATCCTTACTGAACTAACCCCCTTCAAAACTGGAAGTTTGAAATTGGTTAACTGGTCTCCATCTTCATTATTTTCTCAATTTCGAGCTTCAACTTTTGAACTTCACTATAAAAATAGAAGATCAACCGACTTAAAAGTATAAACTATTTTGGGTAAAGTATGCCTATGTTTTATGTAAATCTAGAAAAACAAAACGAACTTACACAAAAACAGCTATCTGACCTACAGGCCATGTGGAATAGATGCGCAATGCGCATTGTTCTTTCTACTACGCTTGCAAAAAGCGGTCATCCTGGCGGCTCTCTTTCCTCCCTGCACACACTGCTTGTCATTTACAGCATAATTAAACATCGTCCGGAGGAACCCCTCTGGCCTGACCGTGACCGGGTAGTCGTGAGCATTGGGCATATCTCTCCGTGCGTCTACAGCGTACTCACTGAATTCGGCTATTTTTCAGAGGAAGATTTCCTTACCGAATTCCGTCGTGCAGGTTCATCCTGTGCCGGCCATGTAGAACAAACCATGCCTGGAATTGAGTGGAATACTGGAAATCTAGGCCAGGGACTTTCAGTAGGTACAGGCATATGTCTTGCCCAAAATCTTATTGGCCGGCCCGGCAAAACGATCGTCCTCATGGGTGACGGAGAACAGCAGAAAGGACAGATAGCTGAAGCAAGACGTTTTGCAACAAAGTTCGGACAAGGAAATTTGATAGGTGTAGTCGACAGAAACCATCTTCAGATTGGCGGCTCTACTGAAGTTGTCATGCCTGTGCGTGTAAGGGATGAATATACTGCTGCAGGCTGGAACGTATTGTATGTACCGGACGGCCATGATTTCCAGGCCATATTCAAGGCCCTGAAAAAGACATGGGCAAATGACGGCCTTATGCCTGACCGCCCCACTGTCCTTATCATGCGTACTGTTATGGGAAAAGGTATCTCGTTTATGGAGAACAAAGCAAGGTATCATGGATCTCCGTTGCCGGAGGAAGATGCCAGAGCAGCTTTGAGAGAACTAGGTCAAGATCAGGGCCTACTTGAGATATGGTTAAAGAACAGGGCTACACACAAAATAAAAGGCAATAACAAAAAATCAGAAATCAATTATCCATTTATTGACCCCGGAAAACCCATTGTCTACGGTACTGAGATCAAAACAGATTGCCGTTCTGCATATGGCGCGGCATTAAAGGATCTAGCACAAAGAAACAATGTCCCTGGTTCTGCCCCAAAAATTGTAGGATTTAGCTGTGATCTGGAAGAATCAGTAAAGATGCAGGGGTTTCACAGCGTTTCACCCAGCGCCTTCATAGAGACAGGCATACAAGAGCATCACGCAGCTACCTGTGCTGGAGCAATAAGCAGGGAGGGATTTGCTACCTTCTTAAGCACCTTTGGTGTCTTTGCTACGGCAGAGACTTATAACCAGCACCGCTTAAATGACCTCAATAAAACCTATCTTAAAATTGTATCTACTCATTTGGGACTGGACGTTGGAGAAGACGGCCCAACCCATCAAAGTATAGACTATGTGGGACTCTTCAACAACCTGTTTGGCTTCTCCATATTCATGCCTGCGGATCCAAATCAAACCGACAGGATAGTCCGTTATGTAGCTATTAATCCCGGCAATGCCTTCGTGGGTATGGGAAGGTCCAAACTATCAATTATTACCACAAAGGATGGGAAACCCTTTTATGATGCGGACTATGTATTTCGGCCTGGACATGCAGACTGGTTGAGACAGGGAGACAAGGCCACTTTTCTTACCTATGGCTCAGCCACATCTCAGGTTCTCAAGGCATGTTCAATTCTTGACTCAGCGGGTCTATCAGTAGGGGTACTCAATATGGCATCTCTCAAACCCATAGACGGAAAATCAATTTTGGAGGCAGCCAAGAAAGGACCTTTGATAACGGTTGAAGACCATATAGCCCATACGGGTTTAGGGGCCATAGTAGCGCAGGAACTTGTAAGTGCAGGTGTGCATCAACAACTCCTCACTATAGGTGTGACACACTATAGTTCTTCAGGTAAACCGGATGATCTGTATCGCCATCAGCACCTTGATGCTAAAAGTCTTGTCAAAAAGGTAAAAAAACTCTTAAGTTAGCCGCCCGAGAAAGGACTTCGCCGACAAGGGCGGCAGGACTTACATGCGGCTTAGTTTTTTTCTGGTTCGGTTATATTATCATCAGATATAAGATATAGAAGCTATCTATGGATCTTAACCATATCTGTCTCAGCAAATCTGAATCACAATTATTGTCATCACAGCCTGTCAAAAAGGCCGCGGCCAATCTCCCTTCCACTCATCGGGACTCTATGAGTTTGCCTTAATCCTAAGTATTTAGGACCGCCGACATAGCCGGTATCTTACATATAGAAAAGCTTTAATATCTTAAATAATCTTGTCGATAAAAGCTTTAGAGTCTTAAATCCAGGAGTCTTGGTTGATAGTTCATGCATCTTTGATACAAAAATGCCTTTTATCTTTTGGGGAATTTAACCGTGGCTGATCTGATATTGACCCAATCGGTCCTGGATAAAACCAAAACAGAGATAGAAAACGCCCTTATTAAAGCAGGTGTTAATACTGTTCTCCTTATTGACGAAGCGGGCAATGTTGTGACTGCTTGCAAACATAAAACCTGTACTCTTGACACAACTTCTCTTGCTGCACTGGCAGCGGCAAACTTCGGTGTCACTGCACAAATTGCAAAATTGATAGGAGAAGATGATTTTTCACTCCTGTTCCACAAGGGGAAAAAGGATAGCATACACTTTGCGCGGATAAACAATGATTTGATTCTGGTAACAATATTTGGAGAAAATGTATCTTTGGGCTTGGTAAGGTTAAGGGTCGCAGAATTGGCAAAAACCATAGAAAAGGCATTTGCCCAAATTTATTGAATATGGCGCTGATAAATCTTAGCAAAAAAGAAATACACTGCAAGATAGTATACTACGGTCCCGGGCGGTGCGGTAAGACCACGAATTTGCTCTATATATATAATGCAATGAACAATCAAGCCCGAAGTAAGATGCTGACTATTGAGACAAAAGGAGAAAGGACACTTTTTTTTGATCTTCTTCCCTTAAATCTGGGCAAAATAAATGGCTTTAATATAAGAATCCAGCTTTACACAGTACCGGGCCAAATCATTTATAAGGCTACCAGGAAACTGGTACTTAAGGGTGTGGATGGTATGGTTTTCGTTGCCGATAGTCTTAAAGTACGTCAGGGAAAAAATATGGAAAGTCTCCAAGATCTACACGATAATCTCCTTGACTACAATCTAAATACAGAAGAAATCCCAATCATTTTGCAATTCAACAAACGTGATCTTGTGCCTACACCCATACCGACGCTGACTAAAGAAGAGCTTGAAATAGATCTGAACAGTCAACTTAATACAAAGGTTTTTGAAGCGGCAGCTATTAAAGGAATAGGGGTCTTTGAAACCCTGAAAGAAATAAGCAAAAGGACTATCCAATATGTGGCAAGAAAGCATCTCTCAACAAATCATTAAAAAATATATTCTCAGGTTGTAACCCCCTATACTCTTTGATAGGCGTAAATAATTAGTCGGATTAGTTATTAAAAAATAAAATACAGAAGGAGAACGAGCATGGATCAGACAAATAAAAACCCTGATCCCGAAGACTTCGCTAGAAACGTAGAAAGTACTATTGATGAACTGTTTTGTGTATCACGGCAGATAGAAATAGACCCTTTGACTAATGAAATTAAGGACTTATCTCAAGATAAAACAGATAAAGGGCAGGGATTTCAGGTTATAGACCAGAGAGAAAAATATCCTGAAGAAATCAAGCCTTCAGATACCATAGAGACAGGAGAACCTGTTGAACACATAGAAAATACCATTAACGAAAAGATATTGGAATCAAGCTCAGATCTGGAGCATGAGGGAAAAGATACTAAAGATGTGAATTTGGAACAACAACTCAGCCAACTCAACCAACTCTTGTTGACCTTGGAGTGGGAGGTCGACCAGATACAAGCAGTATCAGCTAAAAACCTGGTAGAGACAATACTGAAAAATCCAGAGATAGAGGCAGATAAAGATCTCCACGAACTGCTCAGTCTTATGATAAGACTCCTTGAAGGGATGGCGGATCATCCTGAAAAAATGCCTACTTTCAGCCCAGAGGTCCTGAAAAGAGGTCTTGACACCTTTAAAAACCTTGTTTGGAATGAAGGGCGGGAGCCAGGGGCTAGAAAAGAGGCCTTTAGATCCATAAAAAAGGAACTTGAATCGGCAATAGACATGGATATAAGCGAAATTGACCGCGAGATATCCTTGAAGGCGGACTCAGAACACCATATTGAAGAGGTCGATGAGCTTGAATCCGGGGCTAAATATGATGCCCAAAAAAACGCCCAAAAAGAGAAAACTTCCAATCTACAGGGACATATCGATAATTCCATTCCAGAAACGAACATACAAGAAAAAGCGGCATCCATTGATCCGGAGTTACTTGAACACTCGGTGCTTGTACGTGCGGTCAAATCCCATATCAAAATCCTTGATGACTGCATAAAATACATTCTACCGGTTGAAAAGCTCCTTGCCCAGACTCAGGGGATGGAAAAACTACATCATTTTCAGCAAAATATTAAAAACAGGCTTGAAGAACAAAAAAAGATATTGGGAAAGGCATTAAAGGGCGATTACGAACCATCTTCTGATATGAGTAATTATGCTACTCAACGGATCGAAGACATTACCATAGAAATTGACAAAACAGAAACGCCTCCGGTGAGCACTTCCTGCCCGTGGAATGAACTTTTGACTGGCCAGTGGAACCAAAAGCAAGTTGCATTTATACCTGAACATGTCGCATTTGCAGGTCCCATCCCCTTTTGGGCAAAAAAAGGATTTAAAAATCTGAAAACTTTTAAATTAAAGAAACTCAAGACCTGGCCATGGACAAAAATTCAGCCAATGATGCATGGGAAATTGTCAAATCGGAAAGAATCGGAGCTTATAAGGCTCGAATTCCCGGTACTACAAAAATCGATTTCATCTTCCGATCAGTCTCAGCTCTCAAACCCGACTTTATTGGTCCTCTCTAATGAAAATAAAGGGCTGGTTCTAATGCTGGATACTCCGCTAGAATCCATTTCTATAACTCCTGAGTATTCCTGGGAACCATCCACAAATAACAATGGACAATGGGTTGGCAACCTGGGTATAGATAACAAACAGATATCCGTGGCAACACTGGAAAGCCTTTTAAATACACTGCCAAATGAATAATACTTCAACTTCAGACAATCTAAAATCCATGTTAGCGGAAGCCGATCTTTATTATAGTCAAGGTCTTAACGAAGAGGCCCGCATTATCTGTTTAAAGCTTCTACAAATGACCAGTGATAAATCTGATCCTGTCCGTACTGAAATAGAATCCCGTCTGAAAAAACTCCAGTGTGATGGTATGGAAACAGTACAATCGGGAGAGATAAATTTTACCACCAGCCCTGAAGATCTCAAACCTGAAGATCTCAAAGAATATCAGGACAATAAATTCAGTAGTTGTATAGGTCTCATAGATGCCGGATTTTATTTGGAGGCCATAGAAGAATTAAAGACCTTACTTGAAGCAGAATACAGACCAGGGATAATTCGAGCAAAGATCGGAGAATCATATCTACAGATGGATATGCCCTTTGAGGCACTTGAATATCTGGAAAAAGCGCTTGAAGATACGCAACTGTCCAAAGACGAAAGGCTGGATGTACTATATCAGCTAGCACTTACCCATGAACGAACCGGGGCGATGCCTAAGGCCATCGAGGCGCTTGAACAAATCATCCGCCTTGATCCTGCATTTAGAAATGCCAAACAGAGGCTTGAGGGCCTTTCCAAAACCGCTCAGGAATATGGCCGTTTCTATTATCTGATTCGCAATCAGTCCATCTCTAAGGAACAACTCAGCAGGACCAAAGAATTGGCCAAACAAGGGAAAAAATCCATAGAAAGTATTCTGCTAAACCAGTTTGGCGTAGACAAAATGGAACTCGGCCGCTCACTTGGCGAATATTACCGATGCCCCTTTGTGGAATTTGACGAACTGGAAGTAGGGAGTACACCTTCTTGCGTGCGCGGTATCAAAGAACACTTTTTCAGGACCAATTCCTGTGCACCTATTCGCGAAAAAGCGGGGACCCTTATAGTTGCATTAGATAACCCCCATGATTTGGCAAAGACGGACAATATTAGAAGGGTCCTGAAAGCCAAAAATTTTCAATTTGCAGTAGCACTAAAGGAAGACATCAACAGATTCATAGACTATTTCTATGGAAAATATTCTGCAGAAGGATCTGATGATGATGTGTTTGAGCAACTGGAACTGGTTGAAGAAGATTCGGAATTCGAAGAAGAGGATTCCAGCTTAGCATCAGAGGCCGATAGCGTAGTAGTCCAGATAGCCAATAAAATTATAGAGGATGCCTTTCAGCGCAGGGCCTCTGATATACATATTGAAAGCCTAGCAGGCAAACGGGGTGCCCTCGTCCGCTTCAGGATTGATGGCGATTGCATGCGATATCAGACAATTCCATATAACTATAAGCGGGGCCTATTATCCAGAATCAAAATCATGTCTAATCTGGACATTGCCGAAAAACGCCTGCCTCAAGATGGAAAAATAAAATTCAAGACCCGATCCGGCAAACCCCTGGAACTTCGTGTAGCCACACTCCCCACAACGGAAGGCAATGAAGATGTCGTACTGAGGTTATTGGCCTCTTCTGATGCTATGCCAATTGATCGCATAGGGCTCCTTGATCAAAATCTTAGTCAGCTAAAGCAGCTTTTGCAGTTGCCTTATGGACTTATACTGGCAGTCGGTCCTACCGGATCAGGAAAAACAACCAGTCTGCATTCTGCACTTGGCTATATAAATCGACCTGAAAAGAAAATTTGGACAGCCGAAGATCCTGTAGAAATCATGCAGGAGGGATTGCGTCAGGTACAGGTAAGGCCCCATATTGGTCTGACCTTTGCTCGGGTTCTCAGGGCCTTTTTAAGGGCCGATCCGGATGTAATAATGGTAGGCGAAACCCGAGATGAAGAAACTGCTATAACAGCAATAGAGGCATCCCTGACAGGGCATTTAGTCTTTTCAACCCTCCACACCAATTCCGCCCCTGAGACAGTTACAAGGCTTTTAGGGATGGGAATGGACCCTTTCAACTTTGCTGATGCCCTTTTAGGCGTCTTGGCTCAAAGGCTTGTAAAAAGACTCTGCCCTAAGTGTCGTGAGGCATATCAGCCTGATGACAATGAAAAAAAACATATTCTACACGAATACGGGTTTCATCCGACTCATCCCCTAGAACTATCAAAACTGAACGACATAACACTTTATCGGCCCAAGGGTTGCCAATATTGCAACAGGACCGGTTTCCGAGGCAGGCTTGCAATTCACGAACTACTCATATCGGATGACGGTCTCAAAAAACTTATACAAGATAAAAGGCCTGTGGGAGAGATCCGAGAATATGTCATGAACCAGGGAATGTTTACCTTAAAACAAGACGGTATACAAAAGGTCTTAAATGGAGATACAGACCTCAAGCAGATTAAAGCAGCCTGCATAAGGTGAGGTAACCATTCAGAGGTTCAGGGTTCAAAGGTTCAAAGGTTACACTGAAAGATGAACATCGAACATCGAACGTCCAACGTCGAATGAAAAACAAACACCAAATGAGAAATA
>DQXT01000079.1 GCA_011042225.1 Deltaproteobacteria bacterium
CAGCCTGTATGGGCTCTACAATAATGGCAGCGGGCTTCTCGAGTCCACTGGATGAATCCGCAAGGGCGTTCTACAGTTCCCGAATGTGGTCAATACCTCCGCCCGGCCCGTTTTCAAAGGGAAGGTGGGGAACATATTCCATTGGCACCCCTGCAGCCCCTCGAAAATAAGCATTTGCCGTGCAGGCCAGAGCGCCCGGTGTCATGCCGTGAAAGCCGCGAATGAAAGTCTTCGGAAGCCATTACCGGAATGGCGATGGACCGGTTTTCCCATTCTTCGCCGAACTCGCGGCACAAGATTTGTCGAAACCGCTCCGCTTCATCAGGATCATTCACAGTTGCCCCGTAGCGTGGAAAAATCTCCACATCAGCCTTAACTCCCCATGCCGGGGCAGTATCTGTTGCAATCTGTGTGATAAGGTTGTTGACAATGTCCCGCATCTCATTGTCAGCGATTCGAATATTGCCTGCCAGAACAGCCTGTGAAGGCGTCACAGTTTCAGCGCTGGGAGCAACAAAACTGGTCACGCTGACCACGACCGCCTGCTGAGGAGGCAGACGGCGGCTGACAATCTGCTGCAATGTCAGAACAATAGCTGACGCTGCAGCTACCGGGTCCCTGCACATTTCCGGCTGGCTGGCATGACCGCCTTTTCCGGTCACTGTGATACGGAATGTGCCGTTACCCGCCATCACCGAGCCATCCGGGCAGACAGCCTGGCCGAACGGCAATGCTGGCCAGTTATGCCAGCCATAGATAGCATCCACGCTGTCAATGGACCCTTCTTCAATCATGCGAAGAGCCCCGTGACCGCCTTCTTCCGCGGGCTGGAAAATCAGGGTCACTGGCCCCGGCAAATGCATCTCCTGCTGTTTAAGCCACAAGGCAGCCGCAATCAGGGTGGCCGTATGGCCGTCATGTCCGCATGCATGCATGCATCCGTGTGTTTTCGATACCCAGGCCACACCCGTCTCCTCTTCGAGGGGCAAAGCATCAATATCGGTCCGGAGCGCAATGGAACGGCCGGAAGCACCTTTAGCAAGCACGGCAATCGTTCCTGTGCGGGCAATCGGCCGCCAGGAGATTTCTGCCCGGGTCAATTCCTTGCGAATCCGCGCAGACGTTTGAACCTCGGACCAGTTCAATTCCGGAATGCGATGTAGATCCTGCCTTAAACCAACGGCAGCGTTAATTATTTGTTTCCAGGGTTTTGTCATATCATTATCAGCTCGTAACCTGGGAAATATTGCCGCACTGATTCCCTGGTCCTCGGGGATTAAAAAATCATTATAGAAAATGTGTAAAGAAAAGGCGTAACCCAGGATGCCCGGGGCGGGGAAAACCGGACGCACCCGGCACGTGCAGGCCCGAATTGTCATTCGCCTTATAGAATTGACAATAGTTTCAGCCCGTCATAAAAAAGGACGATTGCCAGTACACATAATGATAAACCAAGAAAACGCATTGTATATATATAAGCATTGCCTGCTAAAAATGATCTGGACTTACCAACCAATAAAGCTATCACAATTTTTGACCCGACAAGCAGGACATAAAAGCTGCCGATGAAGGCAAAAGGGGCCAGAATGCCATGTTCCATTGCCCTGGCTACTGTTGGCGCCCCGACACCAAACCAGAATATATATGGATGGGGATTTAATACGTTGGCTATTATTCCTTTTGTCAATGAGTTGGGCCCGATCTCCTGAGGGCTCACTTCCATGCCTTTTGTTCGTATACCCTGGCAGCCTAAATAGAAGACAAAAAAGCCGCCCATACACGAAATAATTCCCAACACATTATGAAAACCGGACAGCTTTACCAGTATGAATAAAGTCAAAATGACAATTGGAAAATCAGTAATGAGCGGGGCGAGGGCGATCTTAAGGCCGGCTCTTATATTGTGCTGAAGGGTTTCAGAAATTACCAGGGCAAGCAGTGGTCCCGGGGCAAAACCTGATGACAGACCTAACAGAGATCCTATAACGAGGAAATTCAACATCTTATCTGGCTCTACAATCAGACGTCAATTCAGTAACTTACTATCATACTGTTTTGCAAATTCTTTATTCCGCCTGGCGGGATAAAAATCAACGGCATGAAGACCTTGCTGTCCTGTTTTCTGTTCAGTGTCCAGCTAAATCCCGCTGTGACCAAAACCGCCCTCACCCCTTTCAGTCGCGGGCAGTGAATCCACTTCCTGCCAGCTTGCCTGCCGGACTCTGGCAAGGATCATCTGGGCAATCCTTTGTCCTCTCTTGATGGTGACAGTCTCGGGTCCGAGATTAATAAGACCGACTTTTATCTCGCCGCGGTAGTCGGCATCAATAGTGCCGGGTGCGTTAATTACTGTAAGACCATGTTTGATGGCAAGCCCGCTTCGGGGCCTGATCTGGAATTCATAGCCGTATGGAAGAGCCACGGCAAGGCCTGTGGAAACAAGACCTATTTCCCCTGAATGCAGGTGTATATCGCATTGGATGGCTGCAACCAAATCCATGCCTGCTGATTGTCTGGTTGCATATTTGGGGAGAGGCAGATCAACTGCATGGGACAGACGTTTTATCTGTACAACTACAGACAGTCCTTCCTGTAATCTGATAGCCAGGGATTCTTTCACATATTGCTCAAGATCTACTTGCAAAAAAACTTGCAGGCTCTACATAACTTCCGGTCTCTCCATCCGGGACCGGCCCCAGACATACCATGGCAGAGCCTCCGCTCAAACACCGTGTTGCCATCTGCTTTATGTCTTCAGGGGTGACCGCATTAATTTTGCAGATTACCTCATCATAAGAGACAAATTTCCCTAGATTTATTTCACTTTTTGCCAAACGCGTCATACGGCTGTCTGTGCTTTCAGCAGAGAGCAACAAACCACCTTTGATGTGATCTCTGGCAGCATCCAGTTCATCATTGTCAATAGACTTATCTGAGAGCTTTTTTAACTCTCTTTGCATTAGCTCCACTGTCTTGGAAAACTGTTCTTCAGCGATGCCCGCATAAATCCCCAGCATCCCGGTATCCCGAAACGAAGAGAAAAAGGAATAGACTGAGTAAGCGAAACCCCGTTTTTCCCTTATCTCCTGAAACAGCCGGGAACTCATAGATCCACCCAGAATGACGTTAAGCAACAGGGCCGGATAGCGTTGAGGGCCCGAGGAACATGGCCCTTCATAACCCATCAGTACGTGAAGCTGCTCCAGATCTCTTTTGATAAATTGTGCCCCAAGATGAGGTACAGGCCTGGAATAAGACGAATGACCATTGATAGATGCCAGACCTCCAAAAAGTTCATTGATTTTGTCAACAAAGGCCTCATGTTCCAGATTCCCCGCCGCAGCGATTAAAACCTTTGGACCTACATAGGCCTTAGCTATAAACTCCTTCAAGGTCTGTGAATTTATTGTGCTGACGTTTTCCACGGTGCCGAGAATGGACTGTCCAAGGTTGTTTCCAGGCCAGTAAAACTGGTTAAAAAGCTCATGTATCAATTCATCAGGGGAGTCTTCAAGCATTTTTATTTCTTGCATTATGACCTGGCGTTCTCTGTCGACTTCCTTGTCATCAAATCTGGAATGGAGAAAAATATCAGAGAATAAATCCAGTGCCCTATCTAGATGTATATCCAGCACCTTTGCATGGAAACACGTGATTTCTTTGGAAGTAAAGGCATTGGAAAAGCCACCCATCTGGTCAAAGGCCTTGGCAATATCCAGGGCAGTACGACGTTCAGTACCCTTAAAAATCATATGCTCGATAAAGTGGGAAATACCTCTGTTGCCGGCATCTTCGTCCCTGGCGCCTATAGTGACCCATAGACCTATTGATACCGATCGGACATTGGGTATGTGCTCGGTGAGCACACGAATGCCGTTTGAAAGGACAGACTTGTTGTATTGTTGGTCCACTTTTGAACAACTCCTAATCGTCGTTCATGGCAGCCTTGCGGCTGAGCTTGATCCTGCCTTGTTGATCTATACCTATGACTTTTACACGGACTTCATCACCTTCGGCAAGTACGTCCTTTACATTTTTCACATGCCTGTTTTCCAGTTGGGAAATATGTACCAAGCCATCGGTACCCGGTAGTATCTCAACAAACGCACCGAAGTCCATTATCTTTTTTACAGTCCCAAGGTAGATCTCCCCGACCTCGGCCTCTTTTGTGAGATCTTTGATTCTCTTGATAGCATCTTCTGCTGCTGTCGCTGAAGAGGAGAAGATGTTTACCTCACCTAAATCATTGACGTCTATCTTTACGCCGGTTTCTGCTATTATGCCGCGTATATTCTTCCCTCCGGGACCGATAAGATCCCGGATCTTTTCTGGATTTATGTTGAGAGTAATGATCTTGGGGGCATACTGCGAAAGGTCTTTTCTGGGATGATCTATCACCTCTTTCATCTTGGACAAGATAAAGCGTCTTGCATCTTTCGCCTGCATAAGCGCCTTGCCTAAAATATCCCGGCTGATCCCTGGAATCTTGATATCCATCTGGAGCGCGGCAATACCTTCCTGGGTCCCTGCTACCTTGAAGTCCATATCACCCATGTGGTCTTCATCGCCCAGGATATCCGAGAGTATGATGATGTCGTCATTCTCCTTTATAAGACCCATTGCAACCCCTGCCACCATATCACGAATGGGGATGCCTGCATCCATCATGGCAAGTGATCCTCCACAAACAGTAGCCATCGAGGATGAGCCGTTTGATTCCAAAACATCCGCAACAATACGAATAGTATATGAAAAATCGTCTGCGGGAGGTATTACTCCGGCCAGTGCCCGTTCTGCCAGTACACCGTGACCGATATCTCTTCGCGCCGGGCCTCTCAACGGCCTGACCTCGCCTACACTGTAAGGGGTAAAATTATAGTGCAGCATAAAGTGTTTATATTGTTGTCCTGCCGGGGACTCGATCCTCTGCTCATCTTCAGAGCTGCCGAGAGTCGCCACTGCCAGTACCTGGGTCTCTCCACGCGTAAAGACCGCGGAACCGTGAGTGCGGGGAAGTTCTCCCACAGAGCACGAAATCGGCCTGACTTCTTCAAAAGTCCTGCCGTCAATCCGACGCTTTTCGGTGGTAATCAAAGTACGCATAAGATCTTTTTCAAGGCCCTTCATGCACTCTGATATTTCCTGCTCACGTCCGGGATACTCTGCAGCCAATGCCTCCCATACTTCTGTCTTTAGGCGTCTTATTCCTTCGCTTCTTTCAACTTTGGAGGGTATCTGTATGGCTACAAGCATCTTCTCCCTGGCAATTTCCCTGATCTTGTTTGTAAAATCAATATCCAAAACAGGTTCGGGAACAGTTATCTTGGGCTTACCCGACTTTTCAACAAGTTCATCCTGAAGATCGAGTAAAGGCGTCAGAGATTCCTGTCCGAAAAAGATGGCATCCAGTACTTCCTGCTCTGAAAGCACCGCGCTCCAGCCCTCTACCATAATTATCGTATTTCTCGTACCGGCAATAATTATATTTAGATCGGAATTCAACAACTGGGTCCTGGTAGGATTAGCTATGAATCCGCCTTCTACTCTTCCCACTCTAACTCCGGCGATAGGACCTTCAAATGGTATATCTGAGATACAAAGAGCTGCGGATGCCGCGGTAATGGCAACCACATCAGGATCAACCTCGGCATCCTCAGAAAGCACCGTTGCTATTATCTGGGTATCGAAGGCATATCCCTCAGGAAATCTGGGCCGAAGGGGACGATCTATAAGTCTTGAAGTCAGAGTTTCTTTCTCACTGGGTCTCCCGATCTCCCTGCGGAAATAATTTCCTGGAATACGGCCTGATCCATAAAACCTCTCCTGGTAATCTACCATTAGCGGCAAGTAGTCTATTCCTTCTCTGGTTTTGCCGGAGGTTACTGCTGTCACAAGGACTACGGTTTCTCCCAGGCTGGCCAAAACGGCACCGTTGGACTGTTTGGCCAAGCGTCCGGTTTCAAAGGATAAGGCCATGTCATTTATCTGTGTTTTTAATTTTATCATGTCTTTTGAAGTCCTGTATCATAAAAAAATCAAAGGTATTATGATTCGGTTAAAAATTTCCGGTTTGAGATGCTGTTTCAATTTTCTAAAATAGCAAAATTTTAGAAAAACCTCGCAACTCCTATTCAGGATATCGAGAATAATTTTATAGGGAACCTTAATAGGCTCATCATGTCACTTGCGGATTCCAAGCTCCTTTATAATTTTCCTATACCGCCCCATATCCTGGTTTTTGAGGTAGTCGAGCAGCCTCCTTCTTTGGCCGACAAGTTTTAACAGGCCTCGCCTTGAGCCATGATCCTTTTTGTGGATCTTGAAGTGCTCGGTTAGATAAACAATACGGGAACTCAACAGGGCTATTTGAACCTCAGGGGACCCGGTATCGTTCCCGTGGGTTTTGAAGCTCTCTATAATTTCTTTCTTGCGTTCTGGATCCAAAGCCACCTATTTTTTCCTCCTTAAATATAACTGCGATTTGATATTTCTTATTTTAATTTGTAATAGTACATTCCTTTGGCCAAATCTTTATGGGATGAAGTGTTTTATGGCTATCCGACTCCGTCGCCGAGGGCCATGCCACCACTGAAACCAAATCTTTTCCCTGCCGGTCTGAACCATTTTTTATGTAAGGCAGTCTGCAAATAAGACGCAGATAAGGTAACTCCATGTCTGATTCATGCAATTGCGATTCCACCAACTCCTTGAGCCTGTTTACCAAAATTGGATGTCCATTTCTCAACTCTGCTGCCATATCATTATCTATATCAACGGCGGGTATGTGTGCCAGTGCCTTCTCAACCGGAACAAGGACATCTAAAAGCCTTTTACTTTTAACAATTTCTTCCAGAGTTTCCATCTTCATGGCATTTTCTATGTTGAAGGGTCCGCTTTTAGTCCTTCGCAGTCTAGTCACATGACCGCCGCAACCCAGACTTGACCCCAGGTCATGTACTAGTGATCTCACATAAGTACCTTTTGAGCAGTGTACCCTGAAGTCTACTTCGGGTAACCTCACTTCAAGGATCTCAAAGGAAAATACCTGCACCGGCCTGGATTCCTTTTGGACCATTATTCCTTGACGTGCGAATTTATAAAGTGGTTTCCCTTTATGCTTTACCGCCGAAAAAGGGGGCGGCGGCTGAAAGAGCCTGCCCGTAAATTCTTTGGCCGCCTTTTGTAAAAAGAGCTGGTCAAGACTGGGAGGTAAAGCCTTCTGTTCCGTGACTTTGCCGGCTGCATCATAGGTATCGGTGGCTACCCCAAGGAGCATGGTACCTTGATATATCTTGTGCCCCGACATGATAAACCGGACGATCTTGGTCGCGCGTCCCAGACAAATAGGCAGTACACCCGTGGCAAGTGGATCAAGGGTGCCTGCATGTCCGACTTTTTTGACCTTAAGCCTTTCGCGGACTTTCTGAACTATCTGGAAGGACGTTGGTCCGAACGCCTTATCCATTACCAGGATACCATCAAGCATCGGCTGTTTCCGAACCCTCAAAATTGATCTTTATTTTATCCAGCAGGATTTCTTTAACCTCAGCTGCTGATCCGGTCTTTCGGAAACCTGCTGCATTAAAATGCCCACCGCCTCCAAATTCTTTTGCCAGCTTTGCCACATTAAAGAATGATTTTGACCTCAGACTGACAGATACCTGCCCGGGATAGACCTCCTTTATGAAAACTGCAACTTCTACTGTATCTATACACCTAACATGCGCTACAAAGTCATCTGTGTCGTGCTCTGTCGCTCCGCTGATGCGAAACATATCAGGTGTGGCCTGAAGCAGACCTATCTTGCCACGCCCCCTTACCTCAATGGTCCTCAATACAAGTCCTAGAAGGTGTTGCCTGCATAAAGAATAATTTTGATAAAGTTGATTCGCAACGGCATAGGGATTTGCACCATTTGCTACAAGCTCCCCGGCCATCCGGAAAGCTGTCTCGTTCGTATTACTGTGACGGAAGCATCCGGTGTCCGACAATATGGCAGCATAGAGGTTTGTGGCGATATCTTCTGTTATGGGCCATCCCAGTCTTTTGATTACCCAAAGGACTATGGCCCCCGCAGCAAAAATGTCCGGGAATATACAGTTTATACAATGAGGATATTTTATCCCCTGCTTTTGATCACAGAACGGGACCTGGCTCAAGTGATGATCCAGAATCACAATAAGTGAAGCCTGCTCTATCAACCTTTGTGCATGCCTTCCGATCCTGTGAGGTTCATTGCAGTCAAGTATCACCAGAGTAGTTTTTTCAGACAGCGGGTTGGCCACTTCATCTACCAGATAATGAGAACCAGGAAGAAATCGAAGTGTATCCGGCACTGGATCTTCCGTGAAAAGGGTCACGTCCCTCCCTGCTTCTTTAAGGGCAAGTCCCAAGCCCAGCAAAGAGCCCAGGGCATCCCCATCCGGCTTGACATGACATGTTAAAAGGAGAGGGTCGGCTTCGTTAATGGCCTTTACCGCGGCCTTCAGCATCTTAGCTTGTTCAGGCGAAATTTCACTCACAAGGTCTCTCAACTCTCTGTCTGCTGGCCGTCTTTCACACTGGCGAGGAGCCTTTCTATCTTTTCCTGGTCATCCAGACTCCGGTCCAGCTGAAAGTGCAGTTCAGGTATCCGCCTGAGGTCAAGACGGTGTCCCAATGTTCTGCGTATGAAGCCTTTGGCCTTATTCAACCCCTCCAGCACGGATTTTCCCTCAGATTCACTTCCAAGAACCGAAACAAAAAATCTTGCGTGGCAGAGGTCTTCTGAGACCTTCACCTGCATTATGGTCACCAGCCCCTGAATTCTTGGATCCTTGATCTCTACAAGCAGCATGTCTGCCATTTCTTTCCTGAGGAGATCCTCTATCCGTCTGGAACGAGGAAACATATGGGGCATGACTGCTTTCCTACTTTCCCATGTGAATGATTTCGATTTCTGTATCAACAATTTCTACCAGATACGTCCTTTCAATGAATTCCATAATCTTATCCAGGACGGAGTTCATTATCGGCTGGCTATTTCCTATTGTGGATATCCCTATCTCCGCCCTCTGCCACACATCGTTCAGTGCTATTTCTGATATAGCTACATTGAAACGGCTCCGCACCTGCCCGATTAAACTCTTGACAACACGCCGTTTTCCTTTTAGCGAATGGTTTCCAGGCAGTTTTACTCTGAGCCTGATTATCCCCACGATCATTCATCGTCATCCTTCATTCGCCTGTTAGCACTTTCCTTAAAAAAGCACACTATCGACTTGAATAAGGACGCTGAAACTTGAAAAACAAAATTAGGCAACACATCTACATTTTTTTGTTTTTCCCGGTTTCACTTTCCACGGCGGCGGATAGAGGCTCTCCAAGGACCGGAGCCTCTTCTTTGATTATAAAGGCCTCTATTATGTCCCCCATCTTTATGTCATTGAACCTTACAAGTCCTATTCCGCATTCATAGCCGGACTGGACTTCTTTTGCATCCTCTTTAAAGCGACGAAGAGACGCTATCTTGCCATTGTAAACCACAACATTGTCTCTTAAGAGCCTGGCATGAGCATTTCTCTGTATTGACCCCTCCAGTACATAGCTACCCGCTACCGTACCGACTTTGGCAATATGAAAGACGTCACGCACTTCAGCGCGTCCCAAGGTCTTTTCCTTGTAAACAGGCTCTAATAGACCAACCATGGCGTTTTTAATTTCCTCCATGGCATGATAAATGACATCGTAAAAGCGGATATCCACATGTTCCTGCTCGGCCAAAGTCTTTGCCTGTGGACTGGGCTTTACATTAAAGCCTATGATGATTGCGTCTGAAGCAGATGCCAGCAAAACATCGGACTCGGTAATGGCTCCGATACCGCTCCTTACAAAATTCACTTTTATCTCTTGGGTACTGAGCTTGCTTAGTGCATCTGAAAGGGCCTCTACAGATCCCTGAACATCTGTCTTGAGGATTATATTGAGCTCCTTGAGTTCTTCCTCCCGAAGCTTTTCAAAAACATTTTCCAGACTCACCTTGCTGCTCTGGGCCAATTCTAGCTCTCTACTCTTGCCTTGACGATACTCAGATACCTCTCGGGCCTTTTTGTCATCAGAAAGTACTATGAATTCGTTTCCCGCCTCCGGCACTCCTGATAGACCCTGGATCTCTACAGGCATAGAAGGTCCGGCTGCCTTTATCCTCTTACCTTTGTCGTCAAACATGGCCCTTACTCTGCCATGGTGTATACCACAGACCAGGGCGTCACCAGTGTGCAATGTCCCCTCAGAGATCATCAGGGTCGCCATGGAACCACGCCCCCTATCCAGTCTCGCCTCTATTGCATGACCTCTGGCGGGAATATTGGGATCTGCCTTAAGCTCCATCACTTCGGCCTGCAGGGCCATCATCTCAAGCAATTCTTCTATACCTGTTTTTTCTTTGGCTGAGATGTTGATGCAAATGGTCTCTCCACCCCAATCTTCGGGAATCAATCCGATTTCAGCAAGCTCCCCTTTTACCTTTTCCGGATTCGCGCCTGGCTTGTCAATCTTGTTGATTGCCACAATGATAGGTACTTCGGCTGCCCGAGCGTGATCTATGGCCTCACGTGTCTGAGCCATCACGCCGTCATCCGCTGCTACCAACAGGATCACTATATCAGTAACCCTGGCCCCGCGAGACCTCATAGCTGTGAATGCTTCATGGCCCGGGGTGTCTAGAAAGACTACCTCCTGGCCGGATGGAAGTGCCACATGATATGCGCCTATGTGCTGGGTTATGCCCCCAGCTTCCTTCGTGGCTACATCCGCTTTGCGAATGGCATCCAGAAGTGAAGTCTTCCCATGATCTACATGTCCCATGATTGTGACCACAGGAGGTCTTGGCACAGGCTTGCCTCCTTTGGCATCCGCCACGTGTATCAAGTCTTCAGCCACGGACTTCTTCTCCAGTTCATAATCAAATCCGGATGCCACAATGCTGGCTACGTCGTAATCAATGTACTGATTTACCGTAGCCATTACGCCAAGCCCCATGAGCTTCTTTATAACATCACCCGCCTTGATGCCCATCCGTTTGGCAAGCTCACCCACTTGAATAGTGTCATATATAGAAAACTTTCGTTTGCTTGCCTTGGGAGGCGCGGTGCCGGACTTATGGACATGCTCTTTCTTTTGTCCTGAATCGTCAGGGGCCAACGGAACACCTGTCTTTTTCCGGTCGGATACTATAATATCGGTCTCTTCTGCAAGAATTTTGCCTATATATTTCTTTTTTCCCTCTCGTTTGGGAGAAACCCGACGCTTTTTGACCGGTTCTCCCAAATCAGACATCTGGACTATTCTCTTGCCTTTTTTTCTGGCCTTTTTCCCGGGAACTACAGAAACATCAATTAAAGGAATGGACGATTCCGCAGCAGGCAACTCCTTATGAGAAGGGTGTTGATCTTGAGGAGCCGGACTCTCAGATCCACTGTCCGGCTGCTGAAAGATTTCAATCTTCGGACGGTCAAGAATCTTTACAAAACTTTTGGGTTTAGCGGCTTTAGCCTTTTTTACGGTCTTGGGTTTAGGAGCAGTCTCCGGCAGACCGGGCTGTTCCTCGGGCCGGGACTCTTCCGTCATTGCCGTTGGAATCTCAGTCGCTTCTTGCCCTGATTCGCTTTCTACCTGTTTTTCCTTGGTAACGGGAGTTTCCCCCTCTGGCTTGGCATCCTCCTCTTCCTTGACAACAGGGATAACCTCTTCAGCCTTTTCTTCCCTTACACCAGCCCTTTCCACAGGCACCCCAGCAACGTCTTTCTCTTCAGGTTCAGCTTCAGTTGGAGGAACGATCTTTTTGAGAGTAATTTTGCGATGCCTGAGACGCACCGTGGTTCTGGGCTCTGCCTCTTGTTCTTTCCTTTCTGCTGCCATCGTTTCGTCCCTGAGCTTACGGCGGATATCCTGGGCCTCATAGTCTTCAAGCGTACTCATATAGTTCTTGATATTATAGCCAATATCCATAATCTTGGTCGCCATCTCTTTGCTGGCTATTCCAAATTCCTTGGCCAACTCATGGACTCTAATTTTAGTCATGCCTGTCTTTAACCCCCGGCAACATAACTCTTATTTAAAAAGCCGATTAGGCCCTCATATATTATTACACTCTCAATTGGCCTATTCATTTTTTTGTCGTTGCTTATATTCATTTTATAATTTTATAACTCTATTTTGTGTTCAAAACATCTTTAAGAGCCTCAGATCCTTGGTCTTCTGCCTTACTTTCCGTCCCAGACAACACATCTTTTTCGATCCCTGTCTCTTCACCAGCATGTACTCCTTCAGCCGGGACACCATCTTTCTCAATTTCCTTTTTCTCTATCAGCTTTTTGGCCTCTTCCACCAATGAGCCTATCAACTCTGTACTCAAATTAGTCCCCTGCGAAAGTTCATCGGGATCAGCCCGGGCCAAAAGTTCAAGTGAGGTGACTCCCAAATCATAGATCTTGTCCGCAATATTCTCTGACATAAAAGATATCTCTAATAATGTATAATAGTCAGGGTCCTGATAATGTCGATAACGGGTCTCACTTCGCACATCTATTCTCCAACCCATGAGCTTGGCGGCAAGACGCACGTTTTGCCCCTGGCGTCCGATGGCAAGAGAGAGCTGATCATCCGGCACGATAACTTCCAGTGCCTGATTGGAATCATCTACTATAACTCTGGAACATTCGGCAGGGGCTAAGGCATTGTAAATATACTTTGCCGGATCAGGGCTCCAAGGCACTATATCTATTTTCTCGCCCCTAAGTTCCTGAACTACTGCCTGGACCCTTGACCCTCGCATCCCCACACAGGCCCCCACAGGATCCACATCAGACTCCCTGGAGCTAACAGCGATCTTGGATCTGCTCCCAGGCTCTCTGCTCACCCCCATAATCTGGACTATTCCATCGGAGATCTCCGGCACCTCCAGCTCAAAAAGCTTGATCAAGAAATCCGGATGAGTCCTGGATAAAATGATCTGGTGCTCCCTTTGTGTATCTTTCACTTCAATGATGTAGGCACGGATCCGGTCACCACGACGATAGCTTTCACTTGAAATTTGCTCGGATGTAGGCAGTATAGCCTCTGTACGTCCGAGATTGATTATGACATTGCCCCTTTCATAGCGCTGGATAATACCATTTACAACTTCGCCTTTGCGCTCTTTAAATTCCTCATAAATAAGATCCCTTTCGGCGGTCTTCATCTTCTGAATGATGACCTGTCTTGCTGACTGAGCCGCTATTCGCCCCAGGGCTGAAATATCCATCTTGGTGCCGATGCAATCCTCCAATTCACATTTGGAGTCAAGCCCTCTAGCCTCTTCAAGAGAAATTTCTGTTTCCTTGTCATGGACATCTTCCACTACCGTACGATACTGGAATACCTCGATTTCGCCCTGAGCGCTGTTAAAATCGACTTCCAGATCAAGATGTATACCGTAGCGCTTTTTGACGGCCGACTTGATTGCCTCCTCAAGGGCGGCAATAAGAACATCACGATCCAACCCCTTTTCCCTGCTTACCTGATCTATGATCATCTTGAGTTCCGAACTCATATTTTATTCCTTAATATCTGATTAGGAATGGAGCAATTAAAATAAATAGAATAACCTCTAGTTCCTGAATCAATGCACTAAATTATGTCCAGCCGTGCCTTGACCACTAACTCAAAAGGAATGGTAAAGACCATTTCCCCCGAGGAAATTAATATTAAATCATCTCTTATCCCGTTTAAAATGCCTCTAAAATTTCTGCGACCGTCTATTAATTCTCTGCTTTTGATTAAGACTTTCTGACCAGCAAAACGTGCAAAATCATCCTTCTTTTTAAGCGGTCGATTAATCCCCGGAGATGACACCTCCAGATTGTATGACTCTGGTATACAATCCTTTGCGTCCAGCAAATCGCCTACCAGATGACTGATGTCGGAGCAATCATCAATTGTCACCCCGCCTGACTTGTCTATAATAAGTCTCAGGATTACTCCCGAAGGCTCTCGCCTATATTCCACGTCTATCAATTCCATACCAGCATACATCAACACCGGTTCAACAAGAGCCCTTACGGCCTCTATTTGTTGTCCCTTACTGTTTTTGTTAAGTACCATAAAAAAATAAAGTGGGCTTAGCCCACTCCATTAGCAGAGTATTATTGATATTTATACCTTACCACCAAAATACCAAAAAACCCCCGCTAATTGAAGTAAACATCTGTCTCAGCCGACTCAATATCGACATGAACAGGCACAACCTCAAAAAGGGTTGGAGCGGGCGACGGGGTTTGAACCCGCGACCCCAAGCTTGGGAAGCTTGTACTCTACCAGCTGAGCTACACCCGCTTGTAATCTGAACTCATATTAAGAATATAATAGAAAATGTCAAGAATTTCGAGAAGGTATCAGCGCTGAAGCATAGTCAAACTTATAGAAACATACACACTGTTATTGGTATCTTTTTATTTTATCTTGGTCAACGTTTAGGAAATCACACTAAAAATCAAATGCTTCTCCTTGCTTTTACTAAAGATCTTACATCTACATACATGCTGTGTGCCCAAAATACAATATCCATGACAATTCTTCTTATCCACTCAAAATAATATATTACCATACTAACTTTCTTTAAAGGCCACCATGACCCAAATTATGAGTAAAGCCGCTTCCGTCACCTTCTTTACCTGCATTGAGCAACCCTATAATCCGTTCCAGATCCTGAATAGAACGATAACGTATTTCCAGCCTGCCGCCCCTTTTAGTTTGTACTATTTTTATCTTATAACCAAGCCTGCGAGTCAGATCTTCGCAAAGATTTCTGATGTCCGGGTCTTCCCTTTGACCTCTTGCACCCAGACTTTTTCCTTTAGCTAATCTACGGGCCAAGTCCTCTGCCTGCCGTACAGAAAGATCTCTTTTTATTATAAGGTCTCTTAACTCCTTCTGGCCGGCAGGATCTTCCAACATCAAGAGGGCCCTGGCCTGGCCCATGCTGAGACGGCCATAAAGCAGGTCCGCTTTAGCATAGTCTGGTAATTGGAGAAGCCTCAAAAAATTGGCCACGGTAGGCCTTTCCCTTCCAACCCTTGAGGCCACTTGTGACTGTGTAAGCCCAAGTTCATTAATAAGTCTGCTATAGGCCATGGCCTCTTCCAGGGGATTCAAATCCTCTCTCTGGATATTCTCTATCAGTGCTAACTCAAGCAGCTCATCGGGGCTCAAGTCTTTTATTACAACAGGGACTGCCTTAAGCCCGGCCTTTTGGGCTGCCTTCCATCGCCTTTCGCCAACTATCAACTCATAAACCCCGTCAACCTCCCAAACCACCAAGGGCTGAAGGATACCCTTCTCCTTGATGGATCTGGCCAAGCCCTCAAGGGAATCCTGATCCATATGCTTGCGTGGCTGATCAGGATTCGGCCGTATCTTTTCTATGGGACAAAGAAAAAACCCTGGACTTCCTAAATCATATATGTCTTCTGTGGAAAGAAGGGCGCCAAGACCTCTACCTAATCCTCCCTTGAGCTTCATCATGACCTCCTCTGGCAGTACAGGAACTCACGGGCCAGAGCCAAGTAACTCTCTGCCCCTTTGGATCTCGGTTCATATGAAAATATCGGCTTCCCGTGACTCGGACTCTCGCCCAGTCTTACATTCCTGGGAATGGTCGTCTTATAAACAAGGTCCCCGAAATGTGTCCGCACCTCACGCGCGACATGAAATGCGAGACGAATGCGATAATCGTACATGGTAAGCAATAGTCCTTCAATGTGGAGCCTGGGATTGAAATTGTGTTTCACAAGCCTTATAATCTTAACCAGCTGACTCAGACCCTCAAGTGCATAATATTCACATTGCATCGGAATAATTACAGAACTGGAAGCACTCAGGGCATTTATGGTTATCAGCCCCAGAGAAGGGGGACAGTCTAATATTATATAATCAAAGGAATTCAAAGGAGCTAAAAGTTCCTTCAGTATCCCCTCTCTGTTTTTACGTCCTGCCAGATCCACCTCTATTCCTACTAGATCCATATTTGAAGGAATAATAGAAAGATTGGCAATTGACGTAGGCTGAATCACTTCGGCTATACCGGCCAAGCCAAGGATGGCGTGATAAAGGTGCCTAGCTAGCCCCTTTTGGGCAAATCCAAGGCCGCTGGAAGCATTTCCCTGGGCATCACAATCTACGAGCAAGATAGACCTGTTGAGAATGGAAAGGCCTGCTGCCAGATTAACTGCGGTTGTGGTTTTGCCCACGCCACCCTTTTGGTTGGCTATACATATTATCTTGGTCTTTTGTAACGATGCTTTTGTCATTATTATGTTTGTACAAAACCAACGGCATCCTTGAACGACGAATCAAATTTTGAATTCATAGTCTCAACATCTGCATTCACAGCGATAATGCACGCCTTATGGAAAAAATGTAAACTGTTGAATGAAAGACACCAAACTAACTTTAAAATACTATAATCGATTTCAGGAGAATTAAGCCATAGCAAAAATTTTTGGAAACATCCATAGCTTGACACATTCAGAGCGCCGGGGCCTTGAGCGTCTCTTCCGCAGAAAAATACCCCCCAATAAGTTATTAACCCCTGAATTAGCAAGGACCTTAACCGAGATTTCGGGCTCTATGGCCAGGCAAGTAGGGGTCATAGTAAACCGAAAAGGTATAATACGCCACGTCATACTGGGTAATCATCACAATATAGTAATACCAGATATAAGCTTCTACCGCAGGGGGCACGGCCGTTTAAAGGGTCTGCGGTGTATTCATACCCATTTTAATAAAAACGAAGGAATAAACACTGAGGACCTCTCTGATCTTGCACTTCTGAGACTGGATGCAATGATCACTGTCGAGGTCAGAGAAAATCTGCCGGGCCAAGTGTGCTTTGCCCACCTTCTGCCCCCTAACCACGAAAACAGGCATTGGGAAATACTTAACTTCAGACATCCCAGCGCAATCGACTTACATTTCTTGGAATTCATTCAAGAACTTGAGGAGGAAATAAAGAGGTCACAGGATAGATTGTCTCCCAGGAAGAGAGAGGAACGTGCGATTCTGGTACATGCAAGTCAACGTCCTCGCTTTGAAGCGGAGATATCTCTTGCGGAACTTGCGGAACTTGCCCGCTCATCTGATATAGAAGTGCTGGAAAAAATCTGGCAACGTGTTTCTCGCTATAATCCCGCGCACCTGCTCGGCAAAGGAAAGCTGCGGGAGATCCTGATAAAGGGCCTTTATCTGGGAGCCACCATGGTGATCTTTGACCAGGACCTCGGGGCCATACAGCTAAGCAATATTGCCAAAATGGTAGATCTCAAAGTCATAGACCGCACCCAATTAATCCTTGATATCTTTGCAAGAAGGGCCCAAAGCAAAGAGGGGAAAATCCAAGTGGAACTGGCTCAACTCCGCTACCTGCTCCCCAGGCTCATGGGTCGAGGTACTGCCATGTCAAGACTTATGGGAGGTATTGGAGGAAGAGGTCCTGGTGAGACCAAACTGGAAGAGGATCGCAGGAGGGTAAAGCAGCGTATCAGTTCTCTTGAGCGTGAATTAAAGAGCCTTTCCAGGGGAAGAAGAGAGAGAAGAAAGCGCAGGACAGCAAAGGGGACACTGCCTGTAATTTCAATTATAGGCTACACAAGCGCAGGCAAATCCACACTTCTTAATCGACTCACAGGCAGCAAAGTCCTGGCTGAAGATCGACTCTTTGCAACACTCGATCCAATAACACGACGGCTTGTCCTGCCGGATACGAGAGATGTGTTGCTGGCAGATACCGTCGGCTTTATTCGACATATGCCAAAAGATCTTAGAGTAGCATTTAAGGCCACCATGGAAGAGCTGGAAGATGCCCATCTTTTCTTGCATGTGATTGACGCAACCAGCCCATATAGAAAGGGAGAGATAATAGCAGTCGAACAGATTCTGGAAGAAATGGACCTGTTAGCAACTCCAAGGATACTGGTCTACAATAAAATAGACCTGTTGAAAAGAGATACTCCTGCTGCCGGTCCCGAAACGGTTTATATATCCGCAGTAACCAAAGAGGGTATTGACGAGCTTATTAAGATGTTGACCAAACGATTACCTCAAAAGGCACAAGAAGAATTTACCTCTACCCCAGATGTGGCCTAAATTTAACGCACACCATTGTGACAGAGAACCTGCTCAACCTCGGCGGCGTTTACTGTGAACGGTGGCAGAAAACCGCCAAGTGGCAATTGTATAATATCGAATGAAATGGGTAACGAATTGAGTAACGTTCCGGCTCGCAGCAAGGGGGTGTGCTGCAACTGCGGGGATTCAGACTCGGTGTTCGCAGCCCTCCCCTGCTGATTCCCTGTCCCCTGTTTTTTTTGAATACGGCTATTTAACACCCCGGTTATGCGGCTATGATCAGGGGTGTTGTTACACTGATAATCGGTGCTAGGATTCTTCCCCGGCATGGGGTATGGTATTGGCCTTTTTTATTCAGCTAAATGAAGGCGCAGGCACATTTGGGTATTGAAATGATTAGTAACCTTATAATAACAAGGAGATTTTCAATAAATGGCCGCTATAGAAGGATATAATTAAAACCATGAGTACAGAGGTAAACAAATCAGTCAACTGGCACGGACTTGATTCCAGGGAAGTGCTGGAGAAGTTGCATTCGTCGGACAAGGGCCTTGCTTCAAAGGAGGCCCAAAACCGCTTGGAGCGATACGGTCCCAACGAACTGATCGAAAAAAAACGAAAATCTTTGTGGATGATGTTTCTGGACCAGTTCAAAGATTTCATGATCATGGTGCTTATCGCCGCCGCCGTGGTGGCCGGGATAATCGGCGAGCCTGCAGATACCATCGCCATTGCCGTAATTGTGCTCTTGAATGCGGTGCTGGGGTTTGTCCAGGAATACCGTGCCGAAAAGGCAATGGCTGCCCTGAAAATGATGGCTGCACCTTCCGCGACCGTCATTCGAGACGGGCAGGCCGAAACCATCCCTGCGCAAAGGCTGGTTCCAGGCGATCTGGTGATCCTGGAGGCCGGCAACGTGGTGCCGGCTGACATGCGTCTGATGGAAGCGGTCCAGCTTCGAATCGATGAAGCGGCCCTGACCGGGGAGTCCGTGCCGGTGGAAAAAGATACCGCATGCCTCCGCGAACCTGACCTGTGCATAGGGGACCGCAGAAACATGGCCTATAAAGGCACCCTGGTCACTTACGGCAGGGGGCAGGGGGTAATAGCGGCCACCGGAATGAAGACTGAACTTGGGCGGATCGCTGCCATGCTGCAGGACCAGGATGAAGGGCGGACCCCGCTACAGAAAAGGCTGACCTCTTTCGGGCAGAAACTTGCTTACGCGGTCCTGGCCATTTGTGTCATTGTTTTCCTGTCAGGTCTGCTCCGAGGAGAGCCTCCTCTGCTGATGCTGCTCACAGCCATCGCCTTGGCGGTGGCAGCCATTCCGGAAGCCCTTCCCGCTGTCATTACGATCTCACTGGCTGTGGGGGCCAAAAAGCTGGTCAGGCAACAGGCATTGATTCGAAAACTGCCGGCAGTGGAGACCCTTGGATCGGTTACCTATATCTGTTCTGACAAGACCGGGACCCTGACGCTGAACCGCATGACCGTGGAAAAGGTCTATGCAGGCGGTCGGCTGCAACCGTCAGACGACCTCAGGCCCTCAGACCATGAGCAGGCCGCAGGAGATCCTGCATCCTGCAATACACCCTGCAATTTACTGTTGAATGCCCTGGCCCTCTGCAATGACGCCCGTTTGGATGCATCAGGAGCCCTTATCGGTGATCCCACGGAAACGGCCCTGTTCGACCTGGCCCTGAAAAAAGGCCTTCTTCGCGAGCACCTTGATCAAAAATTTCCCAGACTGGCCGAAATCCCCTTTGACTCGGACCGAAAACTCATGACTACTTTCCATCCCTGGGAAAACGGGCGGATCGTTTCTTTCACCAAGGGAGCGGTTGAGGAAATCACGGCCCGGTCTGAAAAGGCCCTGATGCCTCAAGGTCAGGAAGCGATAGATAATTTGAAAATCATGGAAATCTCCGAACGAATTGCAGGTGAAGGCCTGAGGACTTTAGGGTTTGGCATGCGGGTATGGGACGCGCTTCCCGATTCGCTGACGTCGGAAAAAGCAGAAACAGGTCTGGTCCTGCTCGGCGTCGTCGGAATGATGGACCCACCCCGGCCCGAGGCGGCGGAGTCGGTCGGCGTGTGTCGTTCCGCGGGCATTTGGCCGGTGATGATTACAGGGGACCACCCTTTGACAGCAGAGGTGATCGCCAGACGGGTCGGTATCATCCCCAGACAGGGCGACGGCGTCATGACCGGCCGGGAACTCGCGCAGCTCCCCCTGGAGGAGTTCGAAGACAAGGTGGAAAAGATAAGGGTCTACGCACGGGTCGCCCCGGAGCAAAAGCTCAAGATCGTAAAGGCCCTGCAGGATAAGGGGCATTTTGTGGCCATGACCGGGGACGGAGTCAACGATGCCCCGTCTTTGAAACGGGCGGATATCGGAGTGGCCATGGGCATCACCGGCACCGATGTCGCTAAAGAGGCCTCCCATATGATACTGCTGGACGACAATTTTGCCACCATTGTCAAAGCCGTCAGGGAAGGCCGCCGTATTTTCGACAACATCCGCAAATTCATCAAATACACCATGACCAGCAATTCAGGCGAGATCTGCACCATTTTTCTGGCGCCTTTCATCGGTCTGCCGATTCCCCTGCTGCCGATCCACATACTGTGGATCAACCTGGTCACCGACGGTGTCCCCGGCTTGGCCCTAGCCGCCGAGCCGGGTGAGAAAGACATCATGAACCGCCCACCCAGAGACCCGAAGGAAAGCATCTTTGCCCACGGCCTGGGCATCCATATCATTTGGGTCGGGCTGCTGATGGGCGCCGTTTCCATCATGACCCAGGCCTGGTTCATCAACGGCAGCCAGACTCACTGGCAGACCATGGTCTTCACCGTCCTGTGCCTGAGCCAAATGGGACATGTGCTGGCCGTCAGATCTGAGCAGGAATCCTTTTTCAGGCAAGGTGCCTTATCCAACAAACCACTCCTGGGGGCCGTCTTAGTAACCTTCGTTCTTCAGATGGCCACTATCTATGTACCGTTTCTGAACCCCGTTTTCAAGACCGCGCCGCTCAGTGCATGGGAGCTTGTGATAACGCTTTTGCTTTCAAGTGTAGTATTTCTGGCGGTGGAAGTGGAAAAGGCGATAAAACGGTCGCGAAACAACGGGTTAAAGGTTTGATGGTTTTTCATGTATAATATATGTCGGATATCGGCTGTCGCTCTCTTGCATATCATCATAGATCGTCTCAGAGAGCCCGCCTGTCTGCCGCCGGATCTCCTTGAAAATTTCTGTCACCTCAAGTACGCTGATCTTTGCATTCTCGGCACTTTTCCTTTTGATCTGATTTTTTTGCACACAAAATCGTTACCGGGACAATTGCCTTTTTCTAGTTTTTCATAATCGGGTACAGGATATTTTACACCAGCAGTTTTTTTGGACCTATATGTATACAGACTATCGAGTTTTCTGAATTTGTTGACAATAATATCACCGGTGTATATTTGAAAAAATCTGCGTCCTGTTTACAGTTGCATTTAATAAAAAACAAGTTCCACGGAATATGTCGAAAGTAGAACGCCAGCCCAATAACTCAACGAATCGGCAAATTCATATGATCGGCATATGCGGCACCGGCATGGCCGCCCTTGCCGGCCTGCTCAAAGAAAAGGGATATAGTGTAAAGGGATCTGACAGTCAGGCCTATCCACCCATGAGTGATGTCCTCAAGAGATTGGATATTCCTGTAACTATTGGATATCAGCCGGATAATGTGGTTTACAACCATTCCCATAACCGGATGCCTGACCTGGTAATAATAGGAAATGTGATACGGGCAGACAATTTAGAGGCCGAGTATGTTATTTCCAAGGGCATTCCCCTTCTCTCTTTCCCTGAGGCATTGTCTCTCCTTTTTTTAGAAGACATGAAGCCTTTAGTGGTGGCCGGTACACACGGCAAGACCACTTCCTCCTCCTTGCTGGTCTCCGCCCTTGAGGCCTCGGGTAAGGGCCCTGGTTTTATGGTGGGCGGGATTCTTAATGTCTTTGAGTCAGGTTTCCGCGTAGGGCGTCCCCCCTGGTTTGTGATTGAAGGTGACGAATATGACACGGCCTTTTTTGATAAAAGACCGAAGTTTTTACACTATCGTCCCCATGGTGTTATCCTTACCAGCATAGAGTTTGACCACGCGGATATATATGCCGACCTGGATGCAGTAAAGCAGGCATTTTCCTCACTTGTTGCACTGATTCCGTCGAAAGGAATCCTAGTGGCCTGTACGGATTGGCCGGCGGTGGAAGAGGTCTGCGCTAAGGCAAAATGCAAGGTGGTGACCTATGGTGAAAGCAGGGGATGCGAGTGGCAATTGTCTGATCTTTTTGTTGATTACACTGCTACAAGTTTCACAGCTGTACACCATGGAGAGATATACGGCGAGGTGCGGATAAAACTCCCCGGCAGACACAACGCCTTGAATTCTCTGGGTGTCCTTGCGTTGTGCCGCCATCTTGCAATGGAAAAAGATACGGTTCTCAAGGGCCTGGGTTCCTGCGCCGGGGTGAAAAGGAGGCAGGAGGTCAGGGGGGTGGCGGCCGGGGTTACGGTAATCGACGATTTTGCCCATCATCCAAGCGCAGTCAAGGAAACACTTGCCGCCATGAGGTCGGTATATTCGGGCCGTCGTCTCATAGCAGTCTTTGAGCCAAGGACCAATACCAGCAGAAGGAGAGTCTTCCAGGATATCTATCCTCATTCTTTCAGCTCGGCTGATCGAGTACTGGTGAGAGAGGTGGCTGATCCGGAAAAGGCGCCACCTGGAGACAGATTTTCATCTAAAAAATTGGTGGCTGATCTCAGACACATGGGTATTGATGCGGTATACTTGCCTGATGCCGATGCAATTCTTAAAGACCTGCTGGCAAACAGGTCTAAAGGTGACGTGATAGTGATACTCTCAAATGGTGATTTTGAAGGCCTGCATGAAAGGCTGTTATCCGCCCTTTCCGCCGATCACCAAATCACCGGATCACCAAACAACCGGATCACCAAATTTCAGGAGTTGTGCAGGAGTTCAAAAGGACCCGCCAGAAGGGGCCGTCTACATACTGCACATGGGGTGGTGGAGACGCCTGCATTCATGCCGGTCGGGACCCAGGCCACAGTAAAGTCCTTGACACCTGAAGACCTCGAGGGAATAGGGGCACAGATAATTCTGGGCAATACCTATCATCTGTATCTGCGTCCCGGTCATGAAATTATAAGGGAACTCGGTGGGTTACACCGGTTTATGGGGTGGACCGGTCCTATTTTGACAGATAGTGGCGGGTTTCAGGTCTACAGTCTGGCAGCACTCGGAACGGTTGAGGAACAAGGGGTTACATTTCGTTCACATATCGACGGATCTCTTCATAAACTCACGCCGGAGCTGGTCATGGATATTCAAGCAGCTCTGGGTTCAGACATAATGATGTGCCTTGACTCCTGCATACCCTACCCGGCCGCAAAGGAATATGTAAAAAATGCTACTGAACTTACTACACGATGGGCCAAAAAATCCATAGAAACAAGGCCAAGGGGCGATTCCTTGCTGTTCTCTATTGTCCAAGGGGGGATGGACCCTTCCTGGAGAAAACGGAGCGTGCTGGATCTCCTTGAATTTGACTTTGATGGATACGCCATAGGAGGACTCAGTGTGGGAGAACCAAAAGAACTTATGTTTGAGATGATCGACATCACCAGACCCTTGATTCCGGACAAATATCCTGTTTACGTAATGGGGGTTGGCAGCCCGGAGGACTTGGTTGAAGGAGTGTCAAGAGGAGTTGATATGTTCGACTGCGTGATGCCGACAAGAAATGCAAGAAACGGGATGCTCTTTACTTCTTTCGGGCACATTGTTATAAAGAATGCTCGTTTCGCCAAAGATTCGAGGCCGATAGATCCTTCCTGCACGTGTTATACCTGCAGGCATTATTCGCGCGCCTATTTGAGGCACCTTTTTATTGCAAAGGAGCTATTGGCCCACAGGCTTAATACCATACACAACTTGCATTATTTTTTGCATCTCACGAGTGAAATGAGAAAGGCCATAGAAAAGGATAAGTTTGAGGCCTTCAAACAAGAGTTTTATTCAAAAAGGGAGACAACCGAATGATGACATTGTCAATAGCTTATGCTATGGCCCCTCCTTCCGGGAATGAAGGGGGAAATCCCCTTATGGCCTTTATGCCCTTGATCATTATTTTTGCCATTTTTTATTTTCTTTTGATCAGACCGCAGCAGAAAAGGGCAAAAGAGCACAGAAATTTTCTTAATTCCATCAATCGTGGGGACGAAGTGTTAACCACAGGCGGGTTGATCGGCAGAGTAACAGGTCTTACAGATGATGTGGTTACCCTGGAAGTGGCAGACAAGGTAAAGGTTAAGGTCATGCGGGCGCAGATTGCCGGCAAACCTCCTGTAAACAAGTAACCTCTATTTGCCAAGGCAGAAATGGCTGAAGATGTGATCCAGCACTTCGTCAGTGATGCTGTCTCCTGTGATTTCTCCCAGGGCATTCATCGCCTCTCTTAAGTCAATAGAAATCAGATCGGGGCTGATACCCTGAGAGATGTTGCCGATTGCCCTGTTCACAACTTTACCGGCCGTCTCCAAGACCTCTTTTTGTCTTAGATTAGGGACTATATCGGGTGGCTCTGCCGGTGCTTCATCCAATAAATTATTTATTAGAAGCCTTGACAAGTTCTCAAGCCCCTCCCCTGTAATCGCAGAGACACCTACCCACTTGCCGCCGGCCATCTCCTGCAGACGGCTGGAGATATCTATTGCTCTTTTTTCAGCCAAGGATTTCCAGACAGAAATCTTGTCTATCTTGTTAAATACAATAAGAACTTTTCTCCATTTTTTAATTGCATACAGTGTCTCCAGCACCCCGAAATCCTCCGGGCATAAAGGCTCGCTCAGGTCCAAGATCCAGAGAGCGGCCTGTGCGAATTCTGCTCTTTGTCGAACTCTTGCGATACCAATTTGCTCTATTGGATCAGGGTCCGACCGAATCCCGGCTGTATCTATCAATCTGACCAATATCCCCTTGATGTTAAGAACCGCTTCTATTGTGTCCCGGGTGGTCCCGGGAATAGATGTTACAATGGCTCTCTCCTCACAGGCCAGGGCATTAAGCAGGCTGGATTTCCCCACATTCGGCCTTCCGACAATCAGGACTTCCGCTCCCTCCTTATAGATCTTTCCCCTGTCAAATGCATCGATCATGGCATTAAGCGGGTTTTGAGCCCCGGTAATTAGAAATTCTGCGAGCTGGGTCTCTGTTAAAATTTCTACCTCTTCATCCGGATAATCTATGGCGACTTCAAGGGTGGCTATGGATTCTTTGATGGTGTCTCGAATATCTTTGATCCCTTTAGATAAATATCCCCGCAACTGCTTGACGGCAAGCTGTCCCGCGGTGTCCCCGCAAGCCCGGGTAAGGTCAAGTACCGCCTCCGCCTGGGCAAGGTCGATTCTTCCGTTCAGAAAGGCCCTTTTTGTGAATTCACCGGGATCTGCCAGGCGGGCGCCCTGTGCAATCAGGCTCTCAATAATACGACGCAAGATTGCGGATCCGCTGTGGCACTGGATTTCCATGACATCCTCTTTTGTATAGCTGTGAGGGGCCTTCATAAGTACGGTCAAAACCTCATCTATAACGGTGTCATCCCTTGGATCACAGGCCCAGCCATAGTAGAGTCGATGGGATTGTATTGTTTTAATTGGTTTTACGGGCCGGAATACAGAACTGAAAAGTTGTGCCGAGAGGGGACCGCTTACTCGAACTATCCCTATACCGCCTGGCCCGGAAGGGGTCGCAAGGGCAGCTATTGTGTCTTCATCTCTATAGATATCAGGCACTTTTGTCTTTTGTATTCCGATGCCTGGACCTGGAGGGGTTAATTACGACCTTGCGCATGACCCCTTCGCCTATACTGTGGGTACGTATGCCCTTAACGGCCTTGAGGGTCAAGTGGACCAGTCTGCGCTCCCTTGCCCCCAATGGCTGAAGTGTCACCGGCCGGCCCGTCTTTTGGGCCTTTGTTGCCATGCGGTGGGCAAGGAGAGAGATAATCTTTTCCCTCTTTTCCCGATAGCCCTGTGCTTCCAGCTTAACTCCGGTAAAGTCTTTTAGCCTGTGCCGCATAATACGGTTGACAATATATTCCAATGCATCAAGATTCTGACCTTCTTTCCCTATGATAAGGGAAAGGTCTTCCCCTGATATGTCCAAATACGGTCCTTCTTTGTCGTGTTTAATCTCTACTTCTCCGGGGAGACCGGCCTTACTCAAAAGTTCCTCGGTAATCTGCAGGGCCGAAGAGAGATCTTTAACCGGATCTTCCGGAACATCTTTACCGGATTTAATAAAATTCTCTCTCATTTCAGGTGATTCAAATACGCTGGAATCGGCTTCAGCCTTTACCTGTACCTGTACGTTTTCTTCTACTGATTCTTTTTCTTTAACTGAAAGAGTGACTCCTTTAAGAGCTGCCCTTATCTTGGCTTTGCGTCCTCCCAGCCCGAAGATTCCTGTAGAACCTCTGGTAAGTATGTTTATTTCAAGATCGTCAGGCTTTGCCTCAAAATATCTGCATGCAGCTTGTATGGCATAGTCTACGGTTTTGCCGTCAAATTCTTTTGATCCTCGTGTCAGTTCAGAAGATTCTTTCTGTGTCATTATATTTCATTCCACCTGGTATTTTATATCAAAGTCTCAGATTCTCATACTTCGTCGGCCTGTATAAACGGCATGTAGATTAGTCGGTGAATTTGTTCACATAGTGTTGCTGGCCGATGGAAAGCACATTGTTGATCAACCAGTAGAGCACCAATCCCGAAGGAAAATTAATAAACATACAGGTAAATATTACGGGCAGAAATTGCATTATGCGGGCCTGAGCAGGATCAAGAGAAGAAGGGCTTAACTTCTGCTGTAAAAACATGGAAAGGCCCATCAGCAATGTAAGCACCGGTATGCCCCCCAGGTAAGGAATATTTACCCCTGGTATCATTAGACGGTCAGGAGCTGAAAGGTCGTTTATCCACAATGCAAAAGGGGCATGACGCAGCTCTATTGACTGAAGTAATACCTTGTATAGAGCAAAAAATACTGGAATCTGGAGCAACATGGGCAGGCAACCGCCCATAGGATTCACCTTATAGGTTTTATAAAGCTGCATAAGCTCCTTGTTCATTTTTTCCTTATCTTTTCCATACTTTTCCTTAAGTTTAGCCATTTTGGGCTGCAATTTCTGCATGGTCTTCATGGACTTTGCGCTTTTCTGTGCCAAAGGCCAAAAGGCAATCTTGATCAATATGGTAACCACAATTATGGCCAGACCGTAATTGTGAATATATCGATAGAGAAATTTGAGGAAGTATAAAAGGGGTTTGGCAATTGGATCAAACCAGCCGAAATTTATGGCCCTGGAAAGATTATGTCCCAGATCGTTCAAGCGGTCGATATCTTTTGGTCCGAAATATATTCCCAGTTTTAACACCTCAGCACCTTGCTCTGAGGTTTCAGGAGACGGATTCAGAGCGGTCAGCCGGCTCTCGGTAAGACCGTCAGGCTCTTTCTTCTCAATCAATATTTTACAGGGCACCTCTTTAACAAACGGGATTAAAGCCGTAAGAAAATAGTCGTCGCCGTAACCCATCCAGTCAACAGGACCTGTATAGACATGTTTTTCTCCGACATCGTCCAGTTTTATTTCATGCAAATCGTTTTCGGCATAATAGGCAGGACCTGTAAACGTAAATGTACTGACTTTCGTGCCGGGTTTATTGTATAAAGACAACGTACAGGGGATGGTTCCCGCCCCGCTTAAATAAACAGACATATCTATCCAGTAACTTCCCTGGTGAAATGTGTATGCCCTTGTAATTTTAATCCCGTTGGACATATTGTAGGTAAATTTCAATTGTGCTTTCTCACCAGGCTGGGTTAGTTTCAAATTTTCTTTGTCCGGCTCAAAGAACCGGGAAGACAGGTCTAACGGCGGCTGAGACTCAATTTGTATACCAAGAGTAAAATACGGGGGAGAGACATTTATCAGATCCACAGGAGGGGCGTCATCTGAAAGCTTTGCAAGGTATTGCTTTAAGAGGTATTTCTTAACTATGCCCCCTTTCTCTGAAAAAACGAGTTGGTAAAGATCCGTTTCCACGGTTACATCTTTTGCCTTGCGAAGAAGTGCCTTTTGGTCAACCGAATTATCAGAAGTCTTTATAGCATTGAGGGAAGAAGTCTGTAAATTCCCATCAGCCATCATGCCTTTCCCATATTCATGGTCTGAGACTTGCTCTCTCTCGCCTGAAGCAGGTATGGTATCACCACTGGTTTGTTCATCAGGTGGTTTTGACACATCGCCGCCAAAAAAATATTGAAAAACAACCAGGACCGCTATAGACAAAACTAACGCCAATAATGTACGTGAATCCATTTTATTAAACCTTAACGATCAGGGCCTGCAAATTTTGCAGACGCCTATCAAGCAAATTTTTTTGCCGTAAAGGACCTTCTTAACGTAAACAGGCAATCAGGGGACAGGGTCGTATCCGCCCGGAGTCCAAGGATGACACCTTAAGAGTCGCTTGGCAGTCAACACAATACCTATAACAGGACCGTGTTTAACAATGGCCTCCTCAGCGTATTGAGAGCAGCTTGGGAAGAAACGGCAAGACCTTGGTAAAATAGGAGAAAACAATAGTCTGTATATTTTAATGAAAAAGATTATGAATGTGCTCAATATGAACTTGATATTCAATTGTTAACGCCTTTTCTAGGCCTCAAATGCCTTGATAAGATTGCTCTTTAATTCATTAAAATCAAATTCAAGAAACTCTCTGGATGGCACAAAAACCAGATCATGACCAGCAGGGAAAATCCCTTTGTTAGTGCGAAACAACTCCCTGATCAACCTTTTGGCCCTGTTTCTTTTGGCAGCTCCACCAATTCTTTTGCCGGCACTGATACCGAGTCTACAGTATGGCAAATAGTTCCTTGCAACTATGATAATAAGGCCGGGCAGCTTTATTCGTCTTCCCTTTTGATAAACCCTGATAAAATTTTCCGTACCTGTCAATCTCTCTTTTTTTGAGAAAGATTGGATGTGTAATGACTGCCTCATCTTAATCATGAGGTGATTTTTGTTTTACGTTCAAAAGACCCGCCGCACAATAAGGCTTATGCCGACAAGCCTTGTCTCCCCTTTGCCCTTCGCCTGTTCAGTATTCTACGGCCTGCCTTTGTACTCATACGTTTACGAAATCCATGGGTCCTTTTTCTCTTTAAATTGCTTGGTTGAAAGGTCCTTTTCATACTAATCAGCTCCTATGATCGGCCAACTTGCTATTATTGCCGAATTTTGAACAACCTTTTTAAGGCGGGATTATAGCAAACAGCCTATTATTCTGCTTCTGTTTTTTATCTCTTTTATCTAAATTATAAACAAATAAATTCTTTTTGGATACACTATAAAAAGTCTAAAACATGATTCCGTTGAAAAAATCGGGTATGCCGGACGCAAAATTTTCCAGAAATGAAGAAATAATTATGGTATATCACCATGACCTGTCTGCGCACAGGGCAAAGGTGTACCGGACAATTTAGGCATCATTGCGGATTGGTTTTTCCAAAAGAAATCATGTCTGCTTTATACACATTCATATGGCAGGACTGTTAACATCCAAAAAGACATTTATCTAAAGATCTATACATAAAAAATTCTAGAAAAGTGTTATTTTATTAGGATAAATGTCCAATAAGCTGTAAATTCATACCCACATGCTGAGTATATGTCAAGATAAGTTGCCGAGAACCGGCCGGCCGCTTGCAAAAACCATATTTGGCCGGGATTGCCATTACCGGATCTATATTCTGACGGCTGAAATGCTAATCGCAATTTGCTCTTGAACAAAATTTGGGATTTAGCAAAAAAGTCTTATTTGATTATCATTTCTTGCTAACTGGAAATGCCTTTAGTAGGATTTAATCCCGGTAAAAAAATATTTTGTTTTTTTGGAAAAAGGCATAAATTGTAAATTAACTGTAATTAAAAGTCCAATATCAACTTAAGGTAATAATATGTTTTTAGGCTTTCTTTTAGGGCGGTTCTCAAGCGATCTGGCGATTGACCTCGGAACTGCAAATACACTGGTATATGTTAAGGGTAAAGGTGTAGTCCTGCGCGAGCCGTCTGTAGTCGCAGTGCGCAAAGATGCCAGGGCAAACAGAGTCGTAGCTGTAGGCAAGGACGCCAAAATGATGCTGGGGAGAACACCTGGAAATATTGTGGCTATACGACCCATGAAGGATGGCGTAATTGCTGATTTCGAAGTTACAGAGGCCATGCTGCGCTATTTTATAAGAAAAGTACACGATCGGCGGGCCCTGATTAGACCTCGAATAAACATAAGTGTGCCGTCCGGAATCACGCAGGTTGAGAAACGAGCGGTCCGGGAATCAGCCGAGTCCGCCGGTGCAAGAGAAGTTTACCTGATCGAAGAGCCTATGGCGGCCGCTATTGGTGCAGGATTGCCGATTACAGAACCCATTGCAAATATGATAGTGGATATGGGGGGAGGTACTACGGAGGTAGCTGTAATTTCTTTAGCCGGTATCGTCTACAGCAAGTCTGTTCGTGTAGCAGGCGACAAGATGGACAATGCTATTTTACAGTTCATTAAGAGAAAATTTAATCTGCTGATCGGAGAGCATTCGGCTGAAAAAATCAAGATAGCACTAGGCGACGTTATGCCGGAAGAACCTTATCAGGAAATGGAGATAAAAGGTAGAGATCTGGTATCAGGGGTACCCAAAACCATAACAATTAATTCGTCAGAAGTACGTTCAGCTATAGCGGAACAGATAGATACAATAGTCGACGCGGTAAAAAGCGTACTTGAGCAGACTCCTCCTGAGCTGGCTGCTGATATTGTCGATAAAGGTATTGTTTTAACAGGAGGTGTGGCATTGCTGAAGAATCTGGATAAGCTCTTGAGAGAGGAGACCGATCTTCCTATAATCATTACTGACGATCCTTTATCTTCTGTGGTCTTAGGTGCGGGTATGTCCCTGGATAATCTTGATATCTTGAAAGAAGTCATGATTAGTTAATACAATCACATCTTTCCTGTTGCATATCGATTGTGCCATTTCATACTGGAAATTCAAAAAACCGCATGACGGCATATTTAGTCCTGGCCGTTGTAGTCTTTTTGATCTTTGTAGTGGTGGGCCTGCGTTTCGGTTCGCCGGCCGTTGTATCTCCAGTTAAATATTTTTTTATGGACTTAACAGGCTATTTGCAGAAAGGCCTTTCAGGACCCCCTAGATGGATAAAAAATTTTTGGCGATCATATCTGGCACTTCAGGAGGTGGAGTTAGAGAACAAGGCACTTCGTAAAGAAATAAATCAACTCGAAAAAGAAATCGGCCGGTACCGTGAGGCACTTATTGCCAATGTACGTTATAAGATGTTATTGGAAATAAAAGAGGATGCCGGCGGCAAGGTAATAGCAGCCAATGTAGTCGGTGTAGATTTGGCTCCATGGTTAGCCACAATTACCGTGGATAAAGGTCGCAAAGAAGGTATAAAGCCTGGGATGGTGGTTATGTCCGGATCAGGTGTTGTCGGTCAGACATTGGAAACTTCCCTCCATTTTAGCAAGGTTTTATTGTTGTCTGACTATAACAGCGCTATAGCGGCTCTCATACAACGTAATCGAGCCAGGGGCATTATAAAAGGCGCGGGGGATGGACTATGTCGCTTGGCCTATGTTGAAAAGGTAGTGGATGTTGAGGTTGGAGACAGAATTATTACATCAGGCACTGACGGAATTTCCTCAAAGGGACTTTTAATAGGAAAGGTCTCTTCTGTAACCCGGGGCCCTATTTCTAATCTTTTTCAGAATATAATGGTGACACCCGCTGTTGATCTCAAAAGAATAGAAGAAGTGGTTATACTGGTAAAAAATCAGCCCTTTGTGGAGTCACACTGAAGACTGCCGGTCCTTCAAAAGTCCATAGTATACCGAGGATTTAAATCGTTGATTCGCGAGTTTTAAATGAAAAAGGCATAAGAACAGGATAATTTAAAAATTTAATAAGCATGACACTTATGAATTTCAGCGACAAAATACACTGTTGAAAATGCAAAAATGGGTTTGATAAGTTATCCGGGACAGGACAATTCTGAACCGGTGAAAACTTATAAAAAGGCATTCCTGGTTATTTGTCTGGGATACATCCTACTTTTAATCGAGACAACCCTTGGCCTCTCATTTCATTTCGGACAAATCCGACTGGATGGTTTAGTGCCGCTTATAGCATGGTATGGAATCCAACATCCTTTGCCCGGCGGTATACTTGCTGTATTGGGTTTAGGTATCCTCAGCGAGCAGATGTCGGCCATGCCGTATGGCCTTTATATTTTAGCATATGCCGGTGAATATTTGATGATTCGATATATTTTAAATCAAATAGTGTGTGCCGCGGCATGGCAACAGATGATGCTGGTTTCTTTTTTGAGTATTGAAGTCATAGCGGTCCTTTTGATAGGCAGTGGTGCTGTCGAACTTTTGTGGCCTTGGGGATTTGCCCAGGCCCTGCTCAACGGGATTATTGCGCCTTTCTGGTTTTTTGTCTTTGATAAGACAAATTGGTTAATTTTCAGTCAAGATATGCGATCTTGAGCAAGAAAACAAATGAAGTTTAAGATAGAGACAATTTGGAACGTCAAGCGCTTTCACCGGCTGGATCAGGAAGCAAACAAAAGGAGGTGTGATGTTGCAATTCTGATCATGTTTCTATGTCTGGTTACATTTTGTGCGCGCCTATGGCATCTGCAGGTTGTACAAGGTGAGCATTTCAGAAAAAGATCCGAGCAAAATCGGATAAGAGCTGTGCGTCTTCAGCCACCCCGAGGCAAAATCCTTGACAGGACCGGCCGTCTCTTGGCAGGGATAAAGCCGTGTTTTAACGTATGCCTTATAAAAGAAGACATAAAAGATATGGAAGCACTACTGTCTAAACTTTCTCCCTTGTTAGGGGAGACAGAGGCGGATATCCGGACCCGTCTCGGTTCGGAACAAAAAGCACCTAAATACATACCCATAGTAATCAAGAGAGGAGCTGAATGGGAAATCCTTTCCAAGATCGAGTCTCGACTATTCAGCCTGCCCGGTGTATTTATCGAGGTAACTCCAGCCAGAGAATATCCTCATGGGAGTATTGCCCCTCATTTGCTCGGTTATCTTGGAGAAGTCAGCCGGGAAGACATCTTAAATAAACGTTATAGGTCTGCCCGTTCAGGTGATCTGGTAGGGAAATATGGGATAGAGAAAAAGTTTGAAAATGACCTGGCAGGGATAAAGGGACAACGCAGATTAGAGGTGGATGCCGAAGGACGTCTGGTAAGGGTGATAGACGAGAAACCACCTGTTCCGGGAAAAGATCTGTATCTAACTATTGATTTGGAGCTTCAGAAGGCCTCGGAAGATGCCATGGAGGGATATGTAGGCGCCCTTGTTGCAATGGATCCTCAGACAGGACGGATACTAGCATTGGTAAGCACTCCGGCCTTTGATCTGAATGCGTTTGCCGCCGGCATTGATCATAAAGAGTGGGAAGAATTGAATGATCCTGTTAAAAGGCCCTTGCAAAATAAGGCCCTTCAGGACAGATACGCCCCTGCCTCCACATTCAAAATTGTGTTGGAGGCAGCGGCTTTACAAGAGAAAGTAGTTACACAGAATACGTCATTTGAATGCACTGGTCATTTTCGTTTAGGCAACAGCCTTTTCAGATGCTGGTCATGGCGTGGACATGGACAAACCGATTTATATAAGGCCCTCGTCGAGTCCTGTGACATCTATTTCTATCAGGTGGGACTTAAACTTGGGATTAAAAAAATAATAGAATACGCCAGGGATTTCGGGCTGGGCTCAAAGACCGGGATTGGACTTCCCGATGAGAACCCTGGATTTATTGCCACGCCGGAGTGGAAACTCAGAAAATATAATGAGCCGTGGCAGGAAGGAGAGACCCTCATCACATCAATAGGCCAGGGCTTTACTCTTGTAACTCCTCTGCAGATGGCCTGTATCATATCCGCCGTAGCCAATGGCGGCACTTTATATAGACCTGTTTATTTGGAAAAACTGGCAGGACCAGATGGACATATCTTCACAAAATTTGAAAGTGATCCCAAAAATAGATTACCGATCTCCGAATCAAATTTAAGGATAATCAAAAGGGCCTTGGTTGGGGTTGTAAATGATAAAAAGGGTACAGGAAATAAATGCAGATTGACCGATGTTGTTGTGGCAGGAAAGACCGGTACAGCACAGGTTATCGGTCAGGATAAACGCTATCAGGATGAAGAATTAGACTGGAGACATAGAGATCATGCCTGGTTTATAGCTTATGCTCCGGCGGATAAACCCGAATTGGCGGTAGCGGTATTATGTGAGCATGCTGGACATGGCGGATCCATCGCGGCACCTATTGCCAAAAAGGTTTTCAAGGCATGGTTTAAAATTCAATCTCCTCGGCCCATACTAAGACCTTACAAGAATGCTTTCAATATAAACACTACAGACGAACATGTTTGATAGGCACTTTCTGGAACATTTTGACTGGTGGCTCTTTTTATCCGTTCTTCTGCTTATGGTTATAGGTTTTGTCAACTTGAACAGCGGCAGTGCAGCCACTGGATATCCATTTCAATGGAAACAGCTTCAGTGGTATATAGCAGGCAGTGCTTTGATGTTGAGTTTGGTAATATTTTTTGATTATCGTCTTCTTGCGGTTTATTCTGTCCATATATACTTGATTATGGTTTTTATGCTTATACTGATAGTTTTCCTGGGTAAGACCGTAGGCGGATCACAGCGATGGCTCTCTCTGGGATTTATTAATATTCAGCCGTCAGAGTTGGCCAAACTCGCAACGGTTATTGTAGTGAGCAGTTATTTCTATCATGATGATAAACCACAATACGGACTAATGGATTTATGGCGGCCCGCCCTTTTAATGCTTGTTCCAATTTTTCTGATTTATCAACAGCCGGATCTGGGAACAGCAATATTTTTGGTATTTATTTTTGCTTCTTTAGTGTATATGGCCCGTCTTAAGTGGACATCTTTTCTGTTGCTCCTGGGCTCAGCGATTGCCGCTTTTCCCCTTGTATGGGAATTTCTAAAACCCTATCAAAGAAATAGAATTATGGAATATCTCTTTCCGGGAAAGGACCCACTCGGTGCAGGATACCATATATTACAATCCAAAATTGCCATAGGTTCAGGCCAGATCTTGGGTAAAGGTTATATGAAGGGAAGTCAGGCCCATTTAAATTTTCTCCCCGAGGTACATACAGATTTTGCCTTTTCTATCTGGGCGGAGGAATGGGGTTGGGTCGGAGCCGTATTTCTGATAGGGATATTTTTCCTTATGCTATATCGTGGATTTTTAATAGCATCTCAATCAAGGGAACGTTTCGGTGCCTTTTTAGCCTTTGGGATAACAGCCATGTTTTTATGGCAAATAGTGATAAATATAGGCATGGTAATGGGACTTATGCCTGTAGTTGGTATTCCCCTTCCACTTATCAGCTATGGGGGTTCATCGGTCTTTATTACACTGATGGGAGTGGGACTATTGCTCAATGTCAGATTGAGGCGCTTCATGTTTCAAAAGGGCACAAAGACCAGATAAAGGTTTCAATCAGATTTGTATTTTCGCCATTGTTTCAGTACCTTTCGGACATACCTTCTGGTTTCTGGATAAGGTGGAATCCCCTTGTATGTTTCAACCCTTTTCGGACCTGCGTTATAGGCCGCCAGAGCAAGGAGCAAATTGCCTCTGAATCGTTCAATCAACCAGCTGAGATATTTGGTGCCGCCCCGAATATTTGCTCTGGGATCAAGGGGATTTGAAACCGCAAGATTTGAGGATGTTTCGGGCATAAGTTGCATCAGTCCAATGGCGCCTTTAGGTGAGCGGGCATCTGGAATCCAACCTGATTCTATCTGGATTATGGCCCTGATCAAGTCAGGATCCAGATCATATTGTATGGCTGTCTCGAATATAATTTTTTCAAATTCGGTGTAATTCCCTGCTACATATGGGGAAATGTGCCTGAATTGTTTTGCCGAACCATAATAATAACGTGGATCTGTAGGTACATTACTGAAGTGCCATCTACCGTGCTCATCCACAAAAGAATATATGCCTCCCGCGCTTGTCATTCCTGAATTGCAGAAAACAAGCAGTACGCAAATCAAAAACAGTTGTATTACAGAGACCGGCCATCTGAAAAGTTGTGTTGTCATCATTAAACATTATTTCGGCACCTTTTCCCAATCAGCTAAAAATTTTTCAAGGCCTATGTCAGTCAATGGATGATGGGCCAGCTGTGCTATCACCTTGTAGGGAATAGTTGCTATGTCGGCACCAATCTTTGCGGCTTCCAATACATGTATGGGATGTCGGATGCTCGCTACTATAATTTCCGTATCAAAGGCGTAATTGTCGAAAATTTGAATTATATCCTCTACTAAATTCATTCCGTCATGTGAGATATCATCAAGCCTTCCTATGAAAGGGCTGACATAGCTTGCGCCGGCCTTTGCCGTCAGTAATGCCTGAAGCGGAGAGAATACTAAAGTTACATTGGTCTTTATACCCTCACCCGCCAATCTTTTCGTCGCCCTTAAACCATCGGTGGTCATGGGAATTTTTACAACTACATTAGGTGCAATTTCAGCCAATTTTCTGGCTTCCTCAACCATGTCATCAAAGTTGGTGCTGATAACCTCAGCACTTACAGGGCCATCGACGATATGGCATATTTCTCTTATCCTGTCTTCAAAGGCACAACTTTCTTTAGCTATAAGAGAGGGATTTGTGGTCACCCCATCTGCCAGTCCCAGATTCGCTGCTTTACGGATTTCGTCCAAATTGGCAGTATCAATAAAAAATTTCATATTTTATTACTCCTTTTCATCCTATTTTTTTAATAATAACGTACAGGTTGTAAAACTCAAGACTTTGTTATATGCCAAAGTATGGATAAATAACTGGTTACAAGGATTGGATATACTTTCGAAAACTGGAAATTGCGAATTTCGGGATTGGATGTATTTTGAAGCATTAACGGATTACAGATTTATGAATTAAAGTTATTTTTAAAGATTCTGGATTGAGAAATTGAATAAAGTATATCGATTTTAATCCCTCAACTCTTCAATCGTAAATTCAAAAAAGGAGGTCTACACATGCCTTGGGTAAAACAAGCAAACTGTTCAGGCTGCGGGGACTGTATTGAGGAATGCCCAGTTGAAGCAATCTCTATGATAGATGAAAAGGCATATATCGACATGGAGAAGTGTATACGCTGTGCCATATGTCATAATATCTGTCAGGAAGAGGCCATAAGACATGATAGCGAAACGATTAGCGCCGAGATAAAGGCAAACGTATTAAGGGCCAAAGAGTCAATGGAGATCTGTGCGAGCCATTTCGGTGATTATGAGGAAGCTCAAAAGTGTTTGAAGAGATGGATAAAGTATTATAATAAAGAAAAGACAATTGCTGAGAAAACTATGTCAGAACTTCAATCACTTCAAGAGACATCCTAAGGAATGAGCCGTGCGGCTCCTCCTTAATGGAGTCCCCTGTTTTTGATTGCCGGGCCCCTGTAATTTTTCGTGTCCTTCACATAACTCTCAAAGTCCTTTTCAAGAAGAAACTGAGAAATCATTTCATCGACCTTACCTGCGGTATCAATGCGATAAACCCCGTTTTGATCCGGCCCGGCACTTTTTTTAGCGTTTTCAACAATGGTCTTAAGGGATACAGGGGTTATTTCCACATTAACGCGGACAGTAATAGTATCTTGCGATTCAGCCATAAGATCTATCTCTCCTTTTTTCTTTTTGAAAATGACGACTATACCAATCTTTATTAGATGTCAATGTGTTCCTGCAAATATAAGTCCTGTATGCAGCCCTCTGATGCCTGAAAAAATTTTTTCTATCCTGAAAATTGAGTTTTTCATTCAAAAATAAGAGCCGGTATTAGTGACCCCTTGTCCTTAATCCATCAGATTTTTGCTGAATCACGATTCAGATGTCTCTAAGGTACGGTCTGAAAAATCCTTGGCAAAGGATAGGTATTGTGCTACATAAAAGGTCCAATTGATTTTTTATATCAAGGTAACTGTTTAAAAAGAATTTTTTAGTATGAATGATCCCGATGAAAAGATTTGACCTGTGACTTTGCCTTAATTCTCCAGTCGGTGCAATGTGTAGTTATTATAATTATGCTTTCATGTATGGGGGATTATGCGTGTCGCATGTGGGGCTTTTTGGGCTAATCAGGTATCGGACGTTTTACAGGGTAATAATGAATCTGTCTTCAGTAAGATGTGTGTAATTTTGGAATTCTCCAAAACTACCCAATAGTTTTTTAATTTACCGAAAATTCTTAAGGAGGATGTTAGAATGGCTGTTTATGTATTTGGACACAAGAGCCCGGACACAGATGCTATAACTGCTGCCATTGCTTGGGCGGAATTGCAAAAGATGCTGGGGGTTGACGCTGTACCATGCAGGCAGGGAGAACTCAATCCTGAAACAGAACTGGTGCTTAAAAAATTTGGTTTTGATGTACCTGAACTTCGTACAGACGTGGCAGGTGAAAAATTTATGCTGGTAGATCACAGCGATCTCAAGCAAGCACCGGACAACTGCGACAAGGGTGAGTTATTGGCAATTGTTGATCATCACAAAATCGGAGATATTACCACTCCGAATCCGATTTTTGCCTGTGTAATGCCGGTCGGATGCACAGGTACTGTTCTCCATGTACTTTATAAAGATGTCTACAAAAAAGAAATCCCGCCAAATGTGGCCGGCATAATGATGTCGGCTATTCTGAGCGACACGGTGCTGTTTAAGTCGGCAACCTGTACCCCTGAAGACAAAGAGGCTGTTGAGGCCCTTGCAAAGATAGCCGGCATTGATAATCCAATGGACTGGGGTATGGAGATGGCCAAGGCCAAGAGTTCGGTGGAAGGTGTTCCTCCGAGGGATCTGGTGTTCCGTGACTACAAAGACTTCGATATGAGCGGCAACAATGTAGGGATCGGCCAGCTGGAGCTGATATCGCTGGATCTGGTAGCCAACATGAGAGATGATCTCTATGCGGAGATTGAGAAGGTCAAGGCTGAAGGGAATCGTCACAGCGTCTTTCTGATGCTCACTGATATTATGCAGGAAGGCACTGATCTTATGGCCGTATCCGATGATGTTGATGTTGTTAAAAAGGCCTTTGGCAAACCACTTGAAGGCCGGACTGTCTGGCTCCCCGGTGTAATGAGCCGGAAAAAGCAGATGGTTCCTAATCTGGAAAAGGCCTTTGCCTCATAGTTCCCAAAAACATTTATTTTAGTGGCCGGGGTATATCCCCGGCTTTTTTTTTGATGATTTTTAAGACCGGAATGTTTATGTTTTATTCGGACTTTTTGTTGATCTTCAGTATCGTTTTTTGCGGCAAAGGCATGAAATAATATGATAAACTATCTTAAAGGAAAAATACTTAAGGAGGAATACAGATGAGGCAAGATTTAAAAGAGCGTTTCATAGATGGGCAGTTTAAATTTATGGATGAGGATTTTGAGGGTTGTATCGCCGTCTTTTCAGACATATTGGAGGAAGAACCCCGTTGCGCCAAGGTATATCAGGCCAGGGCCATAGCATGTCTGAGGTTAAATGATAATGACGCGGCGATCAAGGACATAGACTCCGCGATAGAGTGTGATCCGGAAAATGCCCGGCTTTACTATCATAAAGGTGCTATTTTACTCAAGGCCCAGATCTTGGATGAGGCGCTGAAATGCCTGACCCATGCAATTGATCTTTCCCCCGAATATTTTCCTGCTTACGCATTGAGAGGGGAGGTCTATGAACGCCTGGGTGACAAAGACGCAGCGGGCTTGGATTTGAATAACGCCATGGTACTCAGGAAAGAATCGACAACGGTCGTGGATTGGTAGCTTCAGTAGTGCCATTTGAGTCCCAGATAAGCCTCAAAGGGATCGGCCTCTATCGGACTGTAAGTACCCGGCACTTTATAATTCTCGTCGATTACATTTTTCAGCGCCAATTGTATATCAAGATTTTGAATTAAAACATCGCTGACAGTAATAGTTGTATCCAAAAGCCATTGAGATGTATTGGAATAACGCAACTCACCCTGTTTGTAATATGAGGTCATAGAATTCGCATATTGCAGACGAGCGAAAAAATCTAATCGATCCGAAGGACTCCACAGGAGTCCAATATTGAACAAATTTTCAGGCCCTGTATCAAAAGGTGTTTCCCACGAAGAATAGTACTCTTCTTTCGTACCATCCGGTTTTATGAAGACAAAATCAAGGACCCTGTATTTCTCTTTATCCCCATTCTGGGATAACAAGGTTGTATTGGCCCAAAATCGCAGACTGGGGAATAACTGCCATGAGATATCGAGTTCTCCTCCATATATGTCTTCAGATCCAGGTTTTGAAAAACCGCCGTATGGTTCTTCCTGAATATGGTGACGGATCTCATTCCAGAAAATTGTGGCTGAAAGGGAAAATGATGCGTAAGGAGACCAGTTAAAGTTCATGCTGAGATTTTGTATCTGTTCCGGGTCAAGGCCTCTCCTGCCCACCAGTTCCTGATTATATGGTGTCCGATAGGCTGTACCATAGAGTAGCTTAAGATACCAAGACGGCCTTGGGAACCAATTGATCCCCATATTATGGCTTATTGTCTGATTATACTGGCTGTGGTTGTCCAGTCTGAGCCCCAGCCAAGCATCAAGATGGTTCCAGCGATATCGGAACTGGCCGAAAATTGACCAAAGTGAAGTGTTGAAATCTTCTTTCTCTATAAGCGGTGTAAAAAGCGTATTCTCAGGCTCAATGGAAATAGGATCTTTTCTTACTATGGAATCGGTAATTTTGTTGTATCTATAAGATGCCCCTGTTGTGAAGAGCCCCTTGTTATCCAGCAGTTCCCTGTCATACAGGATTTCTCCGAATGACACATGGCTTTTAGGTGTCCAGGATAAGTCGATCTCTTCTTCTTTGTAGTCCAGTTCGTTGTAATATGCATTGAACCTGAGGTCTGAATGGCCCATAGATCTCTCCATTTCCAGACGTACAAACCTGAATGGCGACTCCCTTTTCCCGGCCCAGCTGAGATCGGTTTCAGGCTCCTGCAAGACATAAGACCGCTCTGCATCAGACCACCTGCCTGATATGCGGAGCCAGTCCTGCCAGGAAAAGTTCAATACCGCCTCCAGATATTTGGAATCATCCACTCTTGCAGAACTGGATTCATCTTCTACGAACCTTACTATATTATACCTGTCCTGCATGGGCTTAAGCCTTGTTGCACTGACCGACAGAAATGCCTCCCAGGGCCCTGCATTTCTCCCCCAATTTATATTGAAATCCGATCCATGGTCAGGAGTTCCTGCGCCTGAATTTAATTCTATCCCGTCAACATCTCTGCCCTGCCTGGGGACAATGTTTACTATTCCCGCAAAGGCATCCGGACCCCACAAAACCGAACCAGGCCCGCGTATTACCTCTATACGTTCTATATGGTACAGAGAAAGTTCTTCGTCCAGGGGATTGATAGTCTTAGTATTGTCTGATGTTAAAGGGACCGAGTCATAAAGGAAAAGGATACTATTGGATACCCCTCTTAGATAAGGCTGAGTACCCCATTCCTTGGAAGACATGTAAAATCCAGGCAGCATGGACAGGGCCTCTCCGAGGGTCCGGACCCCGCTACGATCGAGGTCTTCCTTTGTGATGATCTCAGCTACAGCAGGCGCCTTTTCTATAGGCTCCGCCCGCCTGGATGCAATAGTAAGCACTGACAGGTCTTCACCTACAAAGAGAAGGGATGTATCTATGGCCCTTGAGTTTTGAGCTTCGGCCAAAAGGAACAATATTATGACAATGACCTGCAGCAGAAATGTAGGCATGTTTTGATATACGGAATAGATCCGGTCGTCACTTGTCAACTGTATGCCTCCAGTTGCTTTACCCTGGTCCTGAGCTTTGAACGGGTAAGGCCTAATAGTCTTGCAGCGGCACTTTGGTTGTTGTTGGTCATTTCCATTGCCTGTTGTATTAGATCACGTTCCAATTTTTCAAGGGCCAGACCGTCTGGAGGGAGTTTCAAGGCTTCAGCAGTTCCAGACTGTATCTTGCTGGTTCTCAAAAAAGACAGATGTTCTGTAGTTACAGGTTCTTCTCCGGCCAAGATAACAGCCCTCTCCACGGCATTTGCCAACTCTCTCACATTTCCAGGCCAGGTATGGTCCATGAGGATTCTCTTAGCCCCCTGGGTCAGGAGATTTTCTCCTGAAGGTCGTTCTCTGAATTTCCGGATGAAATGCTCTGCCAACGGCACTATGGCCTCTGTTCTCTCTCTTAATGGGGGAATGTGTAATGGAAAGACATCAATCCTGTAAAAGAGATCCGACCTGAATTCTCCCTGTTCAACTAAGGATTCAAGGTCCTGATTTGTAGCACAAATCACCCTGACATCCACTTCAATCGGCTCGTTTCCGCCAATACGTTGAACGATTTTTTCCTGAAGTGCCCTTAGAAGCTTTGCCTGAGCCTCCAAGGGAAGATCTCCTATCTCGTCCAGAAAAAGGCTTCCTCCACTTGCATACTCAAAAAACCCCTGTTTGCGCCTGTCTGCCCCGGTGAAGGCCCCTTTTTCATGACCGAACAAAATGCTTTCTACCAAATTTGTTGTTATTGCTGCACAATTGACCGTTACAAAACGCCCTTTTGTCCTCGGGCTGTTTTGATGGATGAATCTTGCTACTATCTCTTTGCCCGTACCGGATTCGCCGGTAATCAGGACCGTTGTATCCGCCTTTGCAGCCACTTTCTGGGCCGTCTCCAGAAGATGCTCCATGGCACGGGATACGCATACCAGGTCGGCATCTCCAATAGATCTATTCAGTTCCTCCTTGAGTTCTCTGTTCTCTGTCAGGATCTTCGATACACCCAGAGCCTTCTCTACCGCCAGTATTATGTTTAACTCGTCGAAGGGTTTGGTAATATAGTCCACGGCCCCTCTCTTCATCGCCTTAACAGCGGAGTCAATAGTTGCGTATGCAGTAATAACGATTACAGGACAGGGGACTTCCATCGACTGGATATGATCCAGCAAAACGAGCCCATCCATCCCCGGCATCCGTATATCTGAAATAACCAAGTCATAGGGTCTGTCCCTGACCATTGCCAAGGCTGTTTCACCGTCTTGAGCCTCTTCTATGTTATGCCCTTCGAGGCCCAGCATAATCTTCAGGATATGTCGCATTTTGGATTCATCATCAACTATCAATATTGAAGCCATAATTCCCTTAGCGTCTCCTTCTTCGAACTTCGAATCACCAAACCACCAAATAGTTATTCTTTTCTACATTCAAGCCGTATTTCAAAAATGGTCCCTCGGGGGTGATTTTCACGGAAACTGATTTCACCTCCGTGGATCTCGATGACTCTGGCGGCATAGGCCAGCCCCAGACCAGTGCCCTGGGCCTTTGTAGTATAAAAAGGTTCAAGTGCCTTCTTCTGCGTCTCCTGATCCATACCCTTACCGGTATCTGCTATCTGGGTAATCCAATTATAATGAGAAATGCTGGTCTTTACGGATACATGACCTTCATTATCACATGCTTCACACGCATTCTTAATAACATTGAGCAGGGCCTGGGAAAGCATATCCGGATCTGCCTGTGACAGGCATTTTTCTTTGGAAATATCCATATCAATAACAACACCCTTTTCTTCCCATTCCAGCCTCAGACGTTGCAGCAAGTCTTTCATCAATGAGTTTAGCTCAACTTTTTCGAATACGGGTTTACGGGGTCTGGAAAAGTCTAAAAAATCTTGAATAAGTCTATTCAACCTCCTTATCTCGTCATCAACATATTCGATCATGGTCGATTTAACCTCATGATCAATATCCTCTTTTTTAATTATATCTAAAGCGCCTTTAATGATTCCCAGAGGATTTTTGACCTCATGGGCCACTGTAAGGGCAAAATGGCCTACCTCGGCCAGGGCCTTCTGCTGAATCATCTCCAGGTATGTCTGCTCAAGACTCTTACGACTCTCGTCCAGGGATGACAGCATGTGGTTAAATGCCTCGGCAAGTTCATTGGTCTCCGGTAAAGAGCCTGGCTTGACACGAGCGTTCAGATCCCCTCTGGCCACTATTCTTGAGGCCTTAACAAGTTCTTTCAAGGGTGCTACCAGTGATCGGCTGAAGAAGAAAAATGCCAATAATCCAACGGCCGCAAGTCCAATAACGGCTACAGCATATCTTGTCCTGAGTTTATCCAGCAGTTCGTCAATTCCTGAGGCCGTATAGACTACATGCACTTTACCCAGTACTTGGTCCTGTGATGAAGAACCCCAAAAGGCCTCGTTTTCCTCCTGTTGTCTGAGCCTTATTTTGGCAACTGCCTCTTTCGAATCGGTGTAAACACCGGATTCCACCTTTACCAAAATTTTTCCGTCTTCATCTTCTATAAGGACCTGAACCACGTCTTTTTCCGACAGTAGATTATTTGCCAGACGCTCAAGCATCTTTTGATCACCAATGAGCACACCCAGTTCAGAATTAAGGGCCAGATATCTGGCCAGAAAGGCCATGCGGTCTTCAAACCGAATACGTAAAAACGTTTCACCCAGGTGGGTACCAACCATGCCCAGGGTAATTGTTGTCATGGCGAGTAAAAGTAATACCCCCAACAACAACCTCTTCTGAAAAGTTAAGGCCCTCATGGCACATCTCCCGAAGACCTGGACTTGAGACTGCCCGAGTAATCATTAATCGTCTTCCATACCTTTTCACTCCATTCTATGTGGAAAGGAGGCGGAGTAAGCCTGCATTTAGAACCGGACAGGACATCTCTTGCCAGTTCGGCACCTAAAATCCCGACTCTTTCATAATCTATGTTAAAGGCCAGAACCGCACCTATTTCCATGAAGAAGTGGTTATAGCCCACAACAGCAATTCCATGGAGCAGAGCGTCTTTAACAAGATGTGACAGTAATGCCATTGAAATTACCGTAGAATCAGGAATAAAAAGTAGCGTGTCAATATCTTGATAGGCTGAAGAAAGGACCTTTGTAATCTCATGCCTGTTATGAACCCGCAAAGGTATGACACTGACCCCAAGATCAGAGCCATGTCTTCGCGCCTGCTCCACCCACCCCCTGTTTTCCATTGGATTGTAAAGGATTCCAATTTTTCTTCTGCCACCGAGCCGTTCTTTTATCAGTTTTATCTGTTCCTTAATGGGTATCCTCAGATCGACCCCGCATGGTTCTGGATCCTCCAATAGTTTCTGCTGGTCGAGTACCATAAGGGCAATCTTTTTGTCACCCGGATTTAGATTTGACCAGGCCAGTACAGACGCCTCCGGTCCTATAGCTATCAGCAGGTCATGGTGTTCCTGACTTAAATTATGTCGTATGAGTTCCGGGTTTAAATTCAGATAATATATCTTTAACGGCTGTTGGAGACTGGAACGCAGTCCTTCAAGGGCCATTACATAAGGTCTGATCTGCGAAGAAACTATTACTGCTACATCCGTGTTATGTTCCTCAGCATGCAGCAAGGCCGAAAATAATGACCACAAGAAAAATACCAGGATAGTCCCCTTAAATTTTTTAGGAGGAACTACAGCGTCTTTTCTCATCGTTGACCGCATATTAAACTGCGAAAGGCATGGAACGTGATACCGCTCAAAAAAACATGTATGAAAGGCGCAAAATTTTCCGAAGATGAAACGTACTTATCATACGTATCAGTAATTGCAAAATGTAAACAACGCTGCAGATAGGATGTTTTCAATAAAATCATTGTCTGAAATATTTCTTGTTCTCAATGGCCCTTAGTATCTGTTGGCAGAAACTTCGTATTATTTTCACCTCCTTTGATCTGAGTTCCTGTCTTCCCAATAGTCGTCTCGTATTATCTACCCAGTATTCCGGATTTTGAGGATTAGTCAATTCAACCGCTATGAAGGCCCTTTTCAAATGTTTATACATCCCCTCAAGCTCCCTTGTAGTGGCGAGCTGTGGATAGACCTTTTCCCCATGGCCTTTGGCCATGAACAGTTCATAACACAATATCATAACACTTTGGGCCAAATTGATGGATGAAAAAGTTGTCGTGGCTATATTAACAAGGGACTGGCACAGTCGTAACTGGGAATTCGTAAGGCCGCGATTTTCAGAGCCAAACAGCAGGGCAATGCGGTTTTCAGGGCCCAGTTCAATCAGCTTTCTTGCCATATCACGTGGAGTATGAGTGGGTAAGCGTTGCCGCCCGGTCCGGGCCGTGGTGCCGGCAACATGCTGGAAAGGGCCCAGGGCCTCTTCCAGATCGTCAAAAACGAGCATTGTTTCTATAAGGTTCGCCGCCTCATGTGTGGCCATCTTAAGCATCTTCTCCGAATCAAGCCGGCATGGGCGGACAAGGATCATCTGGGGGATACCCATGTTGCGACAGCACCTGGCGGCAGCCCCGATATTTTCCGGATAGCGGGGTTCGTGAAGGACAACGCAGAAGTTATTCAAATCGGATTTCATTTGGATATCCTGAATCCCTCAAGTAATTAATCTGATTTTACGGTATTTAATCCCCCCTGAATTGAATACCCGCCGTATATTAACCAAAACTATCCTATCAGCAAAATGCCTGAATACAATGATCTCGCAAACGAATTCTCTAAAGAGAAGCTCAAAGGCCGTGGAAAGGCATTTGGCATGAGCTGCTATGCCCAGCAGGAAGCCCTCAACTTATAGGCACTGAAATATTCAACTTTCTGTTTTTTAAAAAGAAATTATTCAGTTTGGCAGGATGAACACAGATTGTCCTTCAAATTCCCGAAATACACAAAATGGACTGATGGTTTTTTGCGTTTTTCGTGTATTTGGTGGTCTGTTTTATCGAGACCCTCAATCCTCACTTCAGATTTTCCAGATCAGCCAGATCCTGATATCTGCTCGTAGCATGCTTGTTCTTTTTAAGGTTGGTAAGATCTATGAAATTCACGCTCACCCCATCAATTGAGACTGTGGTCCTTGTCTGGTAACATGATTCAAAATCAACGCCTTTGAGAGATGTGAGCAGGTCTATCCGATTCGGCGGATATCCCAGTTGAATCACCTGGGAGGGCGTCAGAAAATCTTCCGGCGTCAGTTCCAGAGCGCCGAACCCGAATTGATGAAGCGCTTTTACGACCTGTTCAGCGTTTTTCAACGTCAACTCGAGCCATATGTCCATGTCCTTGGTATAACGGGGATGGCCGTGAAAAGCGACCGCATATCCGCCCACCACCAGATAGCGGACCCGGTTATCGTTTAATGATGCAATAAATTCTTTGAAGTCCTTGTTCAGTATCATCTGATCCCCGTGGTATTCTCTTCGTATCTCTTCCAGTGCCGCCAGCCGTCTTTCATGCGGCTGCGTTTGCCAGTAGGCAAAATTTGTGGGTTGGCGACCGATATCAAATTTGCGGTAAACTTTCTCGATGCTGCGTGTTGAATCCATGAGTACCTTCTTTGTTAGTATCCACAAAAACGGTTTATGGTTTTTCCGCGGGGACGGGGACGGGGGAAGGGGACGAGTTAGTTTAGTAGCTTAATATCATTCTCTTTCCCAAATTTTTCACCTCTCTTGACGGCCTGAGAGACTGAAGGCCGGGACATACCGAAATACCGGGCCAATTCCTTCCCGTTAATACCAATCCGGCAGTACCCCAAATAACAAATCAAACCCTTGGCAGATGAAAGATCGTTGGCCCTGCCTTTCTTGTGCAAATCATCAGGATCAACCGAAAGCATGCGGCAAACTTCACTCACTAAACGATTCAGGTCCCAGCCTTGCCTTTTCAATTCCTCCTTATGGGTCAACTCATCTTCTGATAATTTTAAAACTTCATTGACAAAATCACCATCACCTAATATTCGCTCATCCCCGCGCCAATATTCCTTTGCCCTCCTCAACTCAAAAATACCCTCCCAACCACCTGCGCTTCGTCTCAGACCACCACCAGTCAAATCTTCACGTCTCCCCATATTGAAACCATCTTCAATGAACTCCCTGTATTGCCTCACAGATTCCCTCTTCCTTAAACCAAAATGGGAGAGTATTTCATCCCGGTCCTGCCAGATCCTTCGCCTGCGACCAACCAGAACACTGTGCCCTGACCACCGGTACCGGTCAAGCTCGCTGATACTTTTCACCACAACGGCCCTGACCGGGTTCAGATGAATATACCTCACCAGCTCAAGGAGATATTCATCCTCCTGGCACAGTATTGATTTATATCGGTTCTGGTAGAGATAACCGTGCCGTGCATGCCGACGGTTAAAATAGATGGCATAACCGGTGAGAACTTTCCGCATCAGATCCCCAAGGGGTCTATTACTTGTACGGATAAGCAGATGGAGATGATTGGACATCAGTACCCATGCATAACATCTGCAGCCAGTCAAAGAAAGATTCTTTTCAAGTCGATTAAGAAAGTCATTCCGGTCGCAGTCATCAAGAAAAATGGCCTGGTGATTCAAACCCCTTGTGATGACATGATGAATCGCACCGGGGATATTGAGTCGTCTGTGTCGAGGCATGCCGCTATGATAGCATGATAGCAATTCGCCAAATCCACGTCAATTAAATTATTAAACTAACTCCGTCCCCGTCCCATCCCAGTCCTGCATACTACAAGGAAGTAAAGCTGAAAGGTAAGGTGAGGCGTAGGTTCAAGTCAACTCCCATTGGTCGCAAGGCAGTGTTCATTATGTTGGTGGTGCAACGGGTCTTATGTCTGGCCTGTGGGGCTCTGAGG
>DQXT01000015.1 GCA_011042225.1 Deltaproteobacteria bacterium
CCATTTGGGCCTGAAGCGGACCGCGGCAAGTACTACGGATGTCTCATCCTCAAATCCGCCTGCAACGTCCGGACCCTTGAGATCCGATCCGGATCCATCATATTCGTTATGTTGTTTGTCATCTACTGCCATTGCCATATTTACTTCTTTCATAGGCCGATATGATAACAGATTTTTCAAGGAAAATCCTATAGACTTTCGCCGATTAGGATCGCCGTTCAAAGTATATATACTATACGAGGTCTTTTATCCAAAAAATGAGAACCGATTCCGCCAAAAAGTCCCTGCTTATATTTCGGTCCAACATCCATTCCACCTTGTCAAGCCACTGGCAATACTCTGCCAGATCCTGACATGTAAATCGCCGGGAGATCGCCTGAAGCCCGTTCTCATAGTCAGGATTAAAAAGAATATGAGTACCTGGTTCCTGTCTTTCTTTCATATCTTTCACTCGAAGTCCTTTAAGCACCATAAGATCTCTAAGGAAAGTGCGGATTATCTGTACGGCAAGTAGTATATTCTCCCTCTTACCTGAGATCCGCTTCGACAGGACAAACAGCCTCAACAGGGCTTTCCCCCTACTGGTTTTCAGGAATTCAAACAGATCTCCCCGCACTTTTAAAACCTCCTGCTCAACTAGATCTTCGGCCCTTGAGAGACTGCCTTCTGAAAAACAGGCCAGAAATCGGGCTGCATCAGGGGGGCAAAGGCCTTCCAATTTTATGCGCTCCAAAAGCGCTCTTACCGACAGGCCTTCACAGGCCAACACCTGGCAACGCGATACGATAGTAGGCAAAAGGGTCCTGACTGAGGTGGCGGTGAGAATAAGATGATTCCCGGCAGGTGGTTCTTCCAGTGTCTTTAAAAGGGCGTTCGCCGCTGGAAGATTTATTTTTTCGGCCTCTATTATAAGACATACTCTACGTTGAGAATCCAGGGGGGGGAAAGACAAATCCCTTTGCAAACAACGAATCTGGTCCAATCTTATCATTGCCCCCTGGGGCCTTAAGATTACGAGATCAGGATGAGTCCGGTGATCGAACTTTAGACACCCAGCGCAAATGCCGCATGGAATCAAGCGATCTTTGCCAAGACAGGGATTTTCACACAAGAGCAACTTTGCGAAGGAAAGGGCGAGGGCCTCTTTACCGGCTCCGGACGCCCCTGCCAATAAATAGGCATGGGCCAGAAGGCCCTTTTGCATCATACGGCCGAAAACACGGGTAAGCCTCCCCTGGCCTGAGACATCACTCACATTAGTTGCCTGTTTCACACCGTCTTTTTCTTAGACCACAGGCTGGGCTGTAAATCTAACCGGTCTTCTGTGCCGGCATCTTGGACCGCCTCTTTCCAGGCTTTATCCCCTGATACTCCTTCCGCGCGTGGGAGATAGAAATAACGCTCAAAGAGCCTTTGGTATTCAGTCCAGCCGTGAGTCGGCCCTGGGATACCTTTTTTCAGCTTCCCAAGATAGTTGAGCTTGGCATCTAAATCATCTATATAATTCAGTGTTATAGCCTCCTCCATCATGGGAAGTACAGGCGCGCCAAACTCCTTCTGACCGTGATGGCTGATTATCAGGTGCTTAAGTGCGACTATCTGTTGAGAGGATTCTTTAATGCCCAGTCTTGCAACAAAGCCGTCAACAATAGAGATGCCCAGTACAATATGACCAAGGAGCCTTCCCTTGTCGGAATAGTCTATCGGAGGGCGGGAAAAGGTGAACTCTTCTATTTTCCCGATGTCGTGAATCAGGGCTGCCGATACCAGCAAATCCCGGTCAAGGTGAGGATATAGCTTAAAGACGGAATCCGCCAGCCTTGTCACCGATACGCTGTGTTCCAACAATCCGCCGATATAGGCATGATGCATCTTCTTTGCCGCTGGAGCCAGCCTAAACGCCTCGCTTATTTTCCGGTCCGTGAAAATACCATTTAACAAAGAAGCCAAATCATTGGATTTGATTCCTTTGATATACTGTCTGAACTCCGACCAGAGTTCATCACTGTCAGCCTGAGAAACAGGGAGAAAGAGGCCTGGATCTATGTTGTCATCCCCTACTGATTCAAGGCGAGTGATCTTCAACTGGGTGATGTCCCTGAACTTCTGTGCCTCCCCCTTGATCCGGACATAATCTCCCGGAGCAAATACTGTGTCAAGCTGTTTAGCACCTTCCCAGACCCGGCTTTCAATCTCCCCGGTCCGGTCGGTAAGGGTGACGGCCAGATACGGCTCTCCATTTCTTGTCTCAAGCAATCGTTTGGAAGCGACACAAAAAATCCCTTCTATAGAAGCGGAAGGCCGAATTTCAGATATAAAAATTCCCTTTTCCAAAACAATTACCTAACCTATATTTTCTGCCTGTCTCCTATATCCGTGGCAAACCGGATATCTGCGGCCATAACCAAAGGCCCTGGTAGTAACCCTGGGACCCATGGGGACTTGGTGACGCTTATACTCGCTGCGGTCGACCATTTGTATTATTCTGTATACTGTATCCGGATTAAAACCCTCTGCGATTATCCGGTCTGGCGGGGTGTTCTGTTCCAGGTATTTCTCAAGTATTGCATCCAGAATGTCGTAGGGCGGAAGATAGTCCCGGTCCTTTTGCCCCGGCCTCAGCTCCGCCGAAGGCGGCTTTGTCAGCACCCGCCTGGGGATTATCTCCTTCTCTGAGTTGAGATATCCAGCCACTTTATACACCATGGTCTTAGGTAAATCAGAGATAAGGGCAAAACCCCCGCTCAGATCTCCGTAAAGTGTACAATAACCAACCGCTAGCTCCGATTTGTTGCCGGTAGAAAGAACCAGGTGGCCGAACTTGTTTGATATGGCCATGAGCAGGTTACCCCTGATCCTGGCCTGTATGTTCTCTTCAGTAACATCCCGCCCTTTTCCTTCAAAAACCGTTTCAAGGGTCTGAAGATATGAATCAAAGATACCTGATATGGGAGTTACAATAGTCCGGATTCCCAGGTTTCGGGCCAAGGCCTCTGCGTCCTCAATACTTGTTTCTGATGTATAAGGAGAAGGCATTATGACTCCAAGCACATTTGCAGGGCCAATGGCCTGTGCAGCAACTGCGGCGGTTAGAGAAGAATCTATGCCGCCGCTCAGGCCCAGAATGGCCTTGTTGAAACCGCATCTGTCTGTATAGTCTTTCAGGCCCAGCTTGAGTGCCTTTACCACAGCTTCTTCTTTAGAGACCGAGATCGTGTGCTTTTCACCTTGCCGGGTGTCTGTGTCCACTGTGACCAAATCCTCTGCAAAGTCCTTTGCCTGGGCTATGATTTCTCCGGTAACATCAACAGCCATGCTGCCACCATCAAATATCAGACAATCCTGCCCACCGACTGCATTGATATAAAAAAACGGCCTGCGATATTTGGCGGCAAGGCGGCTCAGGACATGATAGCGAAAAGCGGCCTTTTCTATATCAAATGGAGAGGAATTTATTGTGATAAAGACATCAGCACCCTTTTCTGCAAGTTCAGCCACCGGGTTAACAGAGTAATGGCGTTCGGAGAAGACGACGCTGTCATTCCAGATGTCCTCGCATATGGTAACGCCGATAGAGAGCCCCTTAAAGTTTACCGGGGTACTCCCGGTTCCCGGCTCAAAATACCTGGCTTCATCAAAGATATCATAGCTGGGAAGGAGCCGCTTATGCACCTCAGCCAGGACTTTTCCGTCTTCAAACAGAATGGCTGTATTATGTATGGGTTTCCCGGCCCCTCTGGTATTCAGTGAAACGCAGCCATACAGGACGGCAATCCCCTTTACTTCTGACATCAGGCGATCCGCAGCCCGCAGGTTTTCCTGTATAAATTCTCTGCGTTCCAGCAGATCCAGCGGGGGATAACCACATACCGCAAGCTCAGGGAATATGATCAGCTCACACCCTTCCTCTCTGGCCTTACCCGCAAGGCGAATCATATGAACTACATTGTGCTTAAAGGCCCCTATTGCAGGATCATATTGTGCCAGACCTATTTTCACCTATTCCCCACAATCCGTAAGCGTTCACGAAACGTTGAAATTGGAAAATAGAAATTGGAAATTTGGCATTCATACTCTTGTTTCATATCTCCCAAATTTCTAATTTCCAATTTCAAGCTGTGAATAGCTACCCCAATCCCTAACTCTTAATCCATAATCCATAATTCCCCTACATTCCCTTGTGACATTCTTCCACAACTTCCTGCAGTTCTTCATTCAGCTCCGAGGGCAGACCGTTGATCTTGATATCCAGAAATCCTCGAACTATAGTAGACGTTGCTTCTTCTTCATCAAGACCCCGTGCCATAAGATATTCGATCTCCTCTTGGGCTATTCGGCCTACGGCTGCTTCATGGGACATATCTACATCTGCTACATGGGCCTCAAGTTCAGGTATGGCACGAATCACGCCATGTTCTGCCAATATCAGGCCCTGGCATTCAAGGTGAGCCTTAATATCAGGAGCAAGCCCGACAAGATGTCCTCTGGCCACTACCCGGCCGCCGGACGATATGGTCCGGGATATTATCTCGGACCTGCTTCCGGGTGCCTCAAGGATAACCTTGGCACCGATGTCTATATCAGAGCCCTCTGGGGCCACGATGACTGAATTAAAGCGGGCCAAGGCATTGGGGCCTGCAAGGGTGGCTGTTGGAAGGGTCTGTACAGACTTCACCCCCTTAAGGGAAATATAGTTAGAGATAAAGACGCCGTCCTCCTCTACCCTGATACCGGTACGGGGCCTTACGTAGACATTTTCACCCCAGCTATGGATCATGGTGAAAGTGAGCTTGGCCCCCTTCTTTACGTAAAATTCAGATATCCCTATGTGAAGTCCGGATCTCAGGTGAGGATGTGTGGAACACCCTGTGATGATATTTAACTCGGAGCCTTCTTCCGCTATCACTATATTGTGAACGCGCTGGGCCAAATTTTCATCCCGGATATAAAGACAGGTCTGAAGTGGATAAATCACCTTTTCACCTGGAAGGGCCCGAATAAAATAGCCATTATCGAGTTCCCGGTCAGCTTCCCTGGTAAAAGAATCTTTTTCTGCCGATATAAGCCTCCACCAATAGTCCTTGAGGCCGTTATATTTTTTGAAGGCCTCTGTAATGGGAAGCAGCTCTATGCCCGATGACCCACAATCACACCTCTGAACACTGTGGTTTGTCTGGACAAAGGTCCCTGTCCTATTCGGATTTGTGAGATCGATTCCGGTCTGCTTGAGTCTTTCAAGCTCCTCTTCTTCAAACTCCCCTGTATCTTTCCGCCCCTCTGCCTCAGAGGCGGGGCTGAAGGTCTTCAGTAGTTCCTCATCACTCAAGTTCTTTTTATCGTAATGGTTTTCTGAATAATTCATATCTTAAGGCCTTGTTCGAAAAGACGACATTTAGCGCATTCCTCGTAACCGTAATTTTTGATTCTCTCAAATATATCCAGAGGATTTCCATGGCAGTATATCTGCCCATTCAGCATAACATGTCCCCTGTCGGCATTTACATAGTTGAGTATAAGTCCTGTATGGGTAATTATCAGACCCGACTTCCGGCGTTTTGCAGGCAGGTCTTTTTGTAACAACTTGCGGATCATCTGACATATTACATCCAGATTCTCAACATCAACACCTGATTCCGGCTCATCAAGAAGCAACAGATCAGGACTCTGAGCCAAAAGCTGGAGTAGTTCGGACTTCTTTATCTCACCACCGGAAAAGCCGAGATTCACTTGCCTTTCCAGGAAATCTTCAAAATTATATGTAAGGGCCAACCGCCGCCCGACATCGATCTCCTTGCTGTATAAGGCCAACAGGTTCTTAAGCTGTACGCCTCTCAAAGTAGGGGGGCGCTGGAAGGACAGCCCAAGCCCTAGCCTGGCCCTTTCATTGATCGGCAGATGCGTGATATCCTCTCCCTTGAAGATTATGTGACCGTGTTTGACCCTATAACCGGAAAAACCCATTAAGGTCATGAGCAAGGTTGTTTTCCCCGAACCGTTTTTACCAAACAGGCAGTGTATCTCACCTGTTCCTATCCGGAGGTTGATTCCCTTGAGGATATCGCGGCCCTGCACTTCTACCCAAAGATCTTCTATCTTTAGCATAAAATGCCTGCTCTCCTAAATATGATGTGCATGAATTCCCTTAAATCAGGCATCAGAGTCAGCGGAAAGAATGTAATAGATATGCCCTGGATTTATAAGAAGCCCTGCAGAATAATTCATAATTGACCAGCCAACGGCTGGAAATGTCAAGCTCAAGTGAAGCGGGGAGAGCCACAACTCGATGCGCCACCGGGACTGCAGGAAACAGGACCTGTTGAAACAGAACTGAAGCTCGACAGCATCTTCCCGACTTCTTTCGATCCGCACTCAGGACATTTAATCCCCATCTTGTCCCTGGAAGAAAGCACAAAACTTTCAAAAATCTTGTTGCACTTTTCACATTTATATTCATAAATTGGCATAGAAGACTTGACCTCCATTCTTTTTAGCTCGATACTGGCGAACAACCCGAATGTAAGTTAATTTACAAAAACCGGTTGTCAAGGAAGACTGCAGAGAGAGACAATTATTCACTGCACATCGTGGGGTTTAAAGGTCGGAATAAAGGAGATTAATTTTGGATTATAAAGATCAACTTCGGAAGGTCTTGTCATCTGAAACTATTAAGACGCGGGTATGTGAGCTGGGGGAGCAAATTTCCAAGGATTATGAAGGGCGTCCTTTGGTAATTATCGGCATCCTCAACGGGGCCTTTATTTTCATGGCGGATCTTATTCGACACATAAAGAACCCTTTGCAGATTGACTTTGTGCGTCTAGCCAGTTATGGCTCTCAGGCAAAGTCATCCGGTCATATAAGCTTTACAAAGGACATTGAGATCGATATCAAGGACAAAGATGTTTTGGTTGTGGAGGATATAGTAGACACGGGTTATACGCTTAAGTACCTGAAGGAGGTACTAAACCTGCATAATCCGGCTTCAATCAGGATTTGTTGTCTTATTGACAAAAAAGAACGGAGAAAGGTGTCTGTGGAAGTGGATTACGTTGGGTTCGATATACCCAGTGGGTTTCTGGTGGGCTATGGACTGGATTTCAATGAGAATTACCGCGGTTTACCCGGGGTTTACCACCTCAATCCTGTTTATAAGCCGGAGGGATTCATGCCCTCGGACAGATGAGTTGGCATTTTGCCAAATTAAGCCTTACTTTTAGAAAAAGTATTTTTGCAGTAAAAGATCAATAATTTTGTTTGCCTGCTCAAAATTTTGAGTCTTTAAAACTGTTTATAAGTTCAGTTATGAAAGAGGCCCCGGCAAGACGAAAATATCTTTCCGGGACCTTTCTTATTAATCAAGTTAAAAATTAAAATTCTATGGCTATTTGACTGAAAAACAGGTCCCTTGAATCTCTGTCTTCAACATCAGATTTATCGTATTCGTCATAGAGATAGCCGAAGGAAAGTATCGTATTGTCAAAAATTTCCTGGTTAAAGTTTATGCCATAACGATCTTTAGGAAATCCAAAATACTCGCAATCATTGGACCCTGCATACTTAATGGCGATCTCCAGATTTCGCCACCAGTTGTAATTATAGCCAACCTCAACGTTCCATACTTCCATATTTTCTACTTTTCCCACATCAGTGACATCGAAGGATCTCTCGATGCATAACTCCGCATTATCAGTAGCCGCCATGTACTCAGCGTCAAAAAACAGGCCTTTATATCCAACATGGAAATAGGCAGCAGTACCCCCGACATAATCAGCAATATCAGCTCCGAGGCCGTCCAGTGCATCTGTCAACCCGTCGGCCTCAAATACGTTGGAGATATATGATCCTCCGACCAGAAAATCTAAACCGCTATCCTCGTCTTCAAAGGCATAGTTGGCATCGAGACCGTAACTTTCAACAACATTATCGCCATCACCCCCGGCTTCTTCGACGTCACCGTTAAAGACATAACCTGAAACAGCAAAACCTTTATATTCAGCTCCGATTAATACGGCCTTCTCTGATGTCTCACCCATGGTGAGAGTCATAGGGACGTCGATAAGGGGATCATCAGGGAAATGCTCCAGGAGTGAACCATAAGGCACGTACATCTTGCCGCCTTTGAAAAAGAAAGGAAACTTTTCCGTATTCCCCAGAGTGATAAATGCCTCATCAATGTCCACGCTTGTTTCCTCTCCAAAGGTGGCGTCTTCATACAGCAACACCATTTCCCCATTTACCCAGTCATTGACTTCTGCTGAAATTCCGATTTGAGCGGTAGTCAGGCAAATGTCGCTGTCCTGTTTATGACCTTCCCTTTTCCTGTCAACGCTCTGATAAGCACCTCCAAATTCAAGCAGGCCATTGATGGTGATGCGGTTTTCCAGATCAGACAAAAAGCCCGTGGCAGGTGTCTTTTTCTCCAGTTTTTCTTCTATCTGGCTAACCCGCCGTTCTACCTCAGCAGGCATAGTCTTCGCTTTCATTTCGCTGAGTTGCTGTTCCACTTGCTTCAGTCGATCAGTCAGGAACTGATTTTGTCGGATCAGTTCCTGTACCTGCTGTTCAAGACCAACCTCGGCCGCAGAAGAACCTGGAATCCAGGAAATTATTGCCATTCCCGCCATGAACAAGCTCAATAATAAAATCCTCCGATTCATAATACCTTCTCCCTTTAATAATTTTTTGTTGTATTTTAAGTGCATGAATTTATAATAATTATTAGACATAAATAATTATTGCACCTTGTTTTTAGTCCAAATAAAAGGCGCAACATGCCTGTTTTTATTCAGCCTTGCTGCGCCTTCACTTGTTCCGCCCTGAGTCGAAACCCGTAAGACAAAATTAAGTCCGGTCAATCACTCTATTATTCGGTTATATCAAGGGCCTGTACCCATATAACTGCATCCTGGGAGAGTTCCTTTCCATTGTAGTTAAGATCTCCGCCTGCTCCCAGCGCTGCAAAACCCCACCAACCTGCTTTAGGAATACCGAATACAAACTCACCGTTTGCATCTGCTTTTATAGTCATGGTAATCAGGGCATCGTGGGGGGCTTCTATCTTGGCCTCCCGAGCAAAGGCATTCCCTGTCACATCATGATTGAGGTACTCTACCTCGATCTGTGAATATGGAACCGGCTTTCCTTGGCATGTTACGATGCCGCGGAAGACATTTCCCGCCCAGAGTGCATACGGTTTGTCCAGGGGAACAATTTCCACGGGCAGAGGATCACCCACCGGCTGATCCCAGTCTGTCGGGGCGCCGGCAACATTGAATATGACTTTTGTGCAATGCTGAATATAGATGTCCTCCGAACCTTCATAATAAGGTGCAGGAACAAAATAGAATATATGATCCCCTATTCCTTTGAGTCTTATATCGGCCTCATAGGCCTTGCCTTCATTGGTAAGGCTTTTAAAAATGATGGGTTTCAGCGTATCAAGCAGATTTCTTTTCTTTCCCTTGTTCATTTCACCAAAAGCAACAGGGGGATGAATTTCCCCTCTTTCATCTTTTCCCATATCCATGGTGTGACCTGCCTCAAACGGATGGGTAAACACAAGCTTCAGGTTAAGTTCTTTTGATTTTGGCACGCTGTCCGGCGAATACATCATCTGAAAATGGGCATAGGCCGGCGCATGCCATACTATAGAGGCTACAGCAATTATTAGTGCACATAATTTTTTCATCGCATTCCTCTCCTTATCGTTGTTTTATTAATAGCTATCCTTGAATTCTTTTCTGTAATTGCCATTCCTTAAAAAACGCCTTCAATGGAGTTGAACAGCATCTGTCAGCTCGAAAGTGTCTTTACCCGCCTCCTCCAGATCGGCTTCATATTCCCTGCCTTCGAATACAAATAACGCAGGAATATGCAGAATGCCGTCTTCCCCGTAAAACGGGACTGCTTGAATATCAAACTTGTCAATGAAGGGGAGGGTCTCCATGTTCGCCGCGGCCTGAGGTCTAAGGGATTTCCGAAAGAAGGCCTTTTGCTCTTGGGTCGCCGCTCCTGTTTTGACCAGGGTGCGGTAGGTGAAAAATTCCATTGGGTAAAGGTCCTCTTTTGCCACGACCTTCCAGACCTTGCCTGTGGACTTCTGGATAAAGAAGAAGTAGGCGTCCTCGATGGTGAGATAGGCCGGGGCCGTAGGGTCTGTCATGAACTCCAGGTCATCATCGGGCCAACCCATCACCTCGATGAACAGTTCCTCGGGTCCATCGGTGGTCCATCCACTATAGATTGTGATGTCTTCCTTTGGAATCACACCATCCGCAAACTGGCTTGCCAGCGTCTGGAGCGACCTGAAAGAGAGGCATCGGCAGATGCAGACCTTTGTTTTCCCGTCTTCTGTCTCCCATTTGACATCATCCAGATTATACGCTGTGATAACATCATTCTCTTTGACTGCGACCTGGTTGCCAGTGATGGTATCGGCATAAGCATCGGGCCCTGTAAAAGAGCAAATTATTAAAAGGGTCATAGCCGCCCATCCTATTTTCATACTTCTTTTCATCAACACCTCCATGTGTGTGAACAGTTTATGCCATTACACATCATTATCGTAATTTGTTGATCGTTATTAATAATCTTTCGATTTCCTTTGATCTCTACTCCATAATTTCAGAGCTCGGTACTTCCACCAGATGACCCGGTCCTGCATCAAACTGCACCTTATAGGGACCTTTGGGTTTATCGAAAACAAACTCGCTATCATCGTTCATTCTGCCTTTTATCAGGACCTTTCCTGCTGAATCCTGCACCCGTATCTCTACCCCGGCAGCCGAAGATCCGTCTGAAAAAGCCCCTTCACAAAGAATGGTTCCATCTCCTTCATCAGAGCATGAGCAGAGAGGAGTATGGGCCATGGCCCAGGTATTCATAAGGACCGTAAAGGCAAAAAAAGCAATGAGGATCGTCACTGTTTTTTTCATTCTGTCACCTCCTTTTTTATGTAAATTCCGTTTCTCTCCTGATAAGACCCATTGATATAAGAAGCATTAAAGCCAGGATATAAAAGGTAATCATGGCCTGAAATCCGGATAAGCCCAGTAAATTTCCTCCGGTGAATACAAGAATAGATATAATTATGCCCAAAACTATGGGATAAAAGGTGGCAAACAACATCCATTTCGTGCTTGCAGTTTCCAGATGAATCATCATCAGGGTGGGGATACAAGGAGGATACATGGCCATGAAGAGCATTATGGCCAGCGCATGAAGAGGAGTCCAGCCTTCTTCTTTTTCCTTTATCCTTTCTTCCAGGGTCTTTTGTTCCCCTGAAGATGACTGGTAAATTCCTCCCAGGGTAGCCACACTGTTTTCCTTTGCGGCGAATGCGCTTATAAGGGCAATGTTTATCCTCCAGTTAAAGCCGGCCCACTGGGTTAATGGCTCCATAAATCTTCCGGCGCGACCCATGAAGCTGGAGATAATCGTCTCCTCATTTTGTTCTCTTCGAAGCCTGTTCCTTGTCTTATCCAGCGCTTTGTAGGCATTATATACATCTTTTGCCTGTTTATCTTTTGCAAGTCTGCCTCTTGTTTCATATTTCCCTCTTTTTACGACTTTGAAAAATTCCAAATTTTTTGCTCTGAATTTCTGGTCAATAGCCTCCATCGCCTCCTTACCCTTAGCCCCCATCTTCGCCTTTCTGTAATCATTCCAATAAGCACTGAATTTAATTAAGTTATCACCGGCTATAATACTGGCATAAGGATTATCTTCCCCTATTCTGTTAAAGAAGTCCTGTTGTACCTGATTACCCTGAGCAATGAATTGCGCCTTTCTTTCTTTACTCAGGCCGGGAAGGTAGAGAAGGGCATACACAACAGCAGAAACTGCAATAACAACAGTAATGATCTTTTTGACAAACAGCCATGTCCTCTCCAAACAACGGGACAGCACACCCTGAACAGTAGGCATATGATAGGGAGGCATCTCCATGACAAATGGTGCACTCAATCTCTTTTTCAGCACGGTAAGATTCAGGATTTTGGCTATGGAGAGAGCTATGATAATGGTGATAGAGGCTATAAAAAACATGGCAATTCCCTTATATGCAGCGAAAAAAATGCCTATCATAAGTACATAAAAAGGAATTTTGGCCAGACAATTCATTAATGGCATGATCATGATGGTCGCCATTTTGGCCTTCTCATCTTTCATGGCCCTGCATGCCATAACTCCGGGTACGGCACAACCGCCCACATAAAGCCCCCCTATAACCATGGGGAGAACAGACTGTCCGTGGAGACCGAAGTGTCTGAATATTCTGTCCAGAATAAAGGCCATCCTGGCCATGTAACCGGTATCTTCCAGGATAGCGATGAGTGCAAACAGAATAAGAAAGATGGGGATATAATTGAGAACGGCAATGGTTCCGTCCATGACCCACAGGGATATGGAACGAAAAAAGGGATCAAAGACAAACCCTTCAGACGGAAGGAGCAGGGCAACGATATCCCGCAACCATGCAAGCAAGGGCCAGGTGTAAGCGGTTATTTTATATCCCTGTACTATAGCCAGATCATACATTATATAAATAGTAGCGGCTAATATAACAGGACCTGAAAAACGGTTGCATGCCGCGCTGTCGATCTTATCCGTAAGTGTTCTGGCAAATTTTTTCTCGCGGAATACGCTTGTTTCAATAATTTTCTGGGCATTGGTATGCCGTGATACGGCAATCACCTTTCTCGGTGATTTTTTATATTTTTGGATAAAGTATGCAGTCTTTTCTTCCACAAATGCCAAAATCTGATCATTTTCATTCGAGTATCTTCTGATAGCTCTTTGTGCCTCTTCATCGTTTTCCATCAACTTTACGGCAAGCCACCGCAATGGATATCTCTGTGAAAGGCCGGGATCTTCTGAAAGCCTCTTTTCAAGGGAACACAGGATCGGCTCTAATGCCTCGCCGTAGCTGATATGAAATGGGACAGCATCTACTTTTTTAGAGCTTTTCAGGATCGCCTGCCTTAATTCATCTTTACCTCTGCCCTTGTTTCCCACCGTCGAAATCACCGAAACTCCTAGTTGATGACTCAGTCTTTCCTTGTTGATCTTATGTCCACGCTTTTCTGCTATATCCATCATGTTAAGATTCGCCACAATAGGAATACCCATCTCTGCTACTTGAAACAACAGATACAGGCTTCTCTCTAAATTGGAGGCATCCATTACATCAACCACTACATCAGGACTTTCCGTAAGCAGAAAGTCTCTGGCAATCCGCTCTTCCTCAGTATAAGAAGTAAGGCTGTAGGTTCCTGGAAGGTCGACCAGTTCTATACAAATCCCATCATGATGGAAGAAGCCGCTCTTTTTTTCGACTGTCACACCCGGATAGTTGGCTATATGCTGCCTGGCCCCGGTGAGCATATTGAAGATTGTGGACTTTCCAGAATTTGGCTGTCCGACTAAGGCCACAACGATTTTGTCAGGTTTACTGCTCATAATGGCTTCACTTCTATCTTTTTGGCCTCTGAATGTCGCAGGCTGATGTGATATCCCTTCACCAAAAACTCAACCGGATCTACAAGGGGTGCATTCCGTACAACTCTTACTCGGACCCCCGGAATAAATCCCATATCCAAAAGCCGTTGCCCTATAATATCTTCAGTGATAATATCAATAACTTCGCATTCCTGATCCGGCTTAATCTCATCTAATGTCATTTTCAATTCTCTCTAAAAACAAAAAAGGCGTAACCTCCGCCTTATATAAGGCTTCGAGTTACGCCTTCACTTTCATCCGCGCCTTTAGGGGCCGGAGACCGCAAGACATACCTAATAAATTTTTAGTGTCTAATTAAATTAGAGCTATCTAATACCCCAGTGAAAAAACGATGTCAACACTTTTTTTAAAAAAAAGCGGAATAATCTCAAGTCAATGCCCGACCACTGCAATCAATCACGGGATGAATTTTACAAAGCCCTCATTGCCCCCACCTGATTCGGCACTGCCGAAAGGACTCCAAACGATCAGCCCGGCTTCGGGAGTATGGAAGTATGCCTTTTTTTGATTAGAGATCAGCATGTTGAGTGATTTAGAGCCCTATTATTCCCCGTTTACCTGTCTGAGCCATACGAAAGAGAAGACATGCACACCAATGGTAATACATTGCTATCAATACGTGTCATCGCAGTACTTGCCAACTTGGTGCTGCATAATTTGGGATGATAGCCCATCCCGGGTAGATCTCTTTCGCTTTCTGTAGCGAATCTTCCATATCGATCATTTTTTCTCTTATCCTGTTATTTTCGAAAGGGTTTTATAGACAGAGTTGGCACTGGGATGTCGCACTACGTTGAATTGTTTTCCAGTCTTCTTGCACGTAGCCTTTACTATTTTCAAGGCCCCATGACTATTGATACTGGTGATAAATAAAACGATGTTAGCCTTACAGACCACGTTTTTTAGAACATGGCGGCCATTGGAGCAATCTCCGTTATGGAAAAGAAAATCCGCGCCCAAGTCATGAATTGTGCTACGATATTCGGATTCCAAACGATCAAGGCCTCCTATTACTGCTACACGCATGCCTTCCAGAGGACAACGGCATTTCTTCTGTTCTGTACAGTGGCTGCAGTCTCCCCGGGCATCCTCAGGGCGAAGTAAAGTAACCACGTTACCAGCCTGAATATCCTCTTTTTTAATCGGCTCTGCGTTATGTCCTGCGGATTGGTTTTCATCCCTGACGTGCATATATGATTCAATAAGTCTCTCATATTCAGCTATCTTTGTATTTGCCTGTTCAAGCTCGTAGGTAAGCTTCTTTGCTTCGTGTTTCAAGGTTGCTTCTCGAAATGGCCGTTGTCTCAACTCTGTCAACTCCTGGAAGTATTCAGCCAGCTTCTTATTGAGTTTTAATATTTCCGTATTCTTTTTCAGTAATTGCTCTTTAAATGTATGTTTTACTGAATCTTCAGACATATTGACCTCAGAGTGAAATTGACGTCCTTCATGGGTCTTTATGCCTTGTTTTTTCTTTGTGACATTGTGATTCAGGACAAAAAGGCCGAGCTTGAGCTGGTTAGAATTTTCCATAAGTCGCCAGATAAGAGAATGTGTCAGAATTTGGGCCTGTTTGCGCATTTCCGATCTGGAGTCAGTGCTTGCTGCCCATAAAATTGGCGCAGGCCACTGTATGTCTCCAATTGACTTTGCCAAGTCCTCAGGGGCCATGGAACGGACCTTCGACGGCGCAACGGAAAACCGACGCTTAAAGTAGCGGTAGAGTTCCTTTGCGACGGATCTTTCAGGGTCGTGACTGTAATGATAAAGGCTCCAGAGCTCGTAACCCAAATGCAAACCAGGCTTACTGGACTCGAGATCATGCTTCCTACACATTTTATGTATATCTTTGGGATTTATAGCCATGGCCAGGAGTAATGCCAGAGTTACGCAGTCGGGTAACGGAATTTTACTTTCTTTTACTGTATTGCATGAAGGTATAGCATGATTGTCTATGACTTTAACGGTGAGGTCTGCCTGATTTTTGGAATTTTCTACGATATTTTCCATTACTGCCTCCTGACAGATGTTATTTCTTGAGATTCAATTGCAATTATTGGCTGAATTAATGTTTTATCCCAGCATACCGTTGCGGTTGTTATGTTGTACCTCATTTTCCACCTGCAAGGGCAGAAAGACCTCAAAAGTGCTTCCCTCCCCAGGGATGCTCGTCACGTCAATCCATCCGCCCCGCCGATGGATCAGGGCAAAGATAATAGCAAGGCCCCATCCCCTCTTTCGACTTTTTCCATTCACTTCTTTGGTGGAAAAGAGGGGATCGAAAATCCGATCAAGCATATCCTTATGCATACCTGATCCGTGGTCGCATACAGAAAGGACTGCAAAGGTCCCTGGGTAAGCGTTCCCGTGCTGCTGACAGTAATAATTATCAACAATGCGTTTGGAAGTTCCGACAAGCAGATTTCCCCCTTCTGCCATTGCCTCCCGGGCATTGACCGCAAGATTGCTCAAGATCCGCCATATGTCGCATTGGTTTAACAGAACAGGAAGAGGATTGCCGCAGGGGGTAAAATGTAGATTGATATTCTCGTTGAAAGATGATCTCAGGGCATCAAGGACCAGTTCTGTCTCTACATTTAAATCCCTGTGGACCAGTTCCACTGTGATATCGTCAGGCTCGAGGGCCTGTAGGCAACTAACCAAGCCTTTCATGTTATCCAAGACCTTGCGTACAGCTAATACTTTCTGTCGTATATCAGGTTGAAGGAATTCCTTTTCGAGTAGATATACTGTAGCCCCGATGGCCAGCAGACCATTATTGAGGTCATGGCACAAGCCACTGGCCAGGTGCTCCATGGATGCCATTTTCTTGATCTGGACAGCCTCCGCCACTGCGTGATCTGTGGAATCCAAAAGGTCCCGAATGGTACTCAGAGAGTCACGGACGTCCGCAAATACTGTGCCGCTAACAGCATGTGCTACATTCCCTATTGGGCGCTTTCGTGTGACTCGACCGCGTATGGATGTTCGACTTCCTACCATAATTTTATCTCCATTAATTCAGAATTATTTCTTTGTTTATTGATAAACTAAATTTATTATATTTCGCGGATTCAACTCCTTAAGCTGCCAGCCGATCCGCAATCTCCTTTCATTCTCGTCTCATCCTTGCTTTATATTTCGTACATGCCTCGTCGCTGTACACGGCACCCGAAGTCTGCGTTTAATGCTTGCGCCACATTCTGGGCATACACATTGGCCTCCGGGCCCCAGTCCGCACCTTGCTTCTTTTTTAGAAAAAGTTGGGTTCTCTGAAGCCTCAGATGTCGTCGCAGGATTCTCCAGTTCTCCAGCGCGATAAGTATCAACAGCCTCCCTAATCTCCCCTTGGATACCGGTAATCACTATTATGCCGCCCTTTTAAATACCTTAAGGGCATTAGGGCCGACTCTTTTGGCCATGACCGTCTTTTATTACATGCTGTTCAGCCATCCATTGAGCTGCATGTATGCCTGCCCCTCTATCTGCTGTTCTAATGGATTTTCTCTGGCCTGAAATAAAAGGGCATCCGGATCGATCACCATAAAATATCAGCACCTTCTGAATCTCGAATCTATGAGCGTATCCATTTCTTTCCTGAAACTGGCAAAGCCAATTTTATCTTTTTTACCTCCTTCTAAATAAAAAGGCGCAACCCAATGTCTTTTTCTCATCGAGTTACGCCTTCACTTTCATCCGCGCCTCTAGGGACCGGAGACCGCAAGACATCCCTGATTTTTTTATTTTGCCTCTATCAATATCTGAGTAAGCTTTTTACGCAATAACTCCAATCTCCTAGATTTAAATGCCTTTCTGCTCTCTTCCAGGACATCTATGGCCTCCGTAATGGCCTGTTTTAATTTGTTTTCATTAGGGAAATAAGCAGGCAAAGCCATTTGTTTTATGGTCTCAGCATCCACCCTTTTCTGCAATAAAGCGGTTATAAGACCGCATTGTATATCTATTTTCTGATGAAGTTCTTCAGCACTTCTATTAATGACAGCGACAAGATCTTTTTTAATATCCGTTTCCATATTATTAGAAGGTCATATTTTAATTAGACATATCTAACTATTAAGGTAAAAAAATTATCCCACGATTATCTTACTGGCCATACCATAACCGATAACGAGCCTGGAATCTTTTAAGGCTATAATAACCGGACCACGTCCGTTCCGGTTTAAAACCCTTAGACTTACCCCAGGCACAAGTCCCATACTATAGAGTTTTGATCTTATTCCTGCACCTCCGCTTATATCTATAAGTGTTACTTCTCTTTCTGTATCAGCATTACTGAGGACCATTGTGGTCTCCCCTCCTCTTTTCCATAGCTTCTATTTTTTCTTTAAAGTCATCTACAAATTCTTTCATATGCTCCAGGCATTTTGCTCTATTTTTATCTTTTTTCCCATACTCATCAAAACGATCAAGCCAGTTTGTACCGACTCGAGGACAGGATTGGACAAACTCCATAAATGCTATGAACCTGTCCAGTGTTGAAGAACTGATCGCATGCTCCATCTTACAGGCCTCTTCGTCAGCTATTGCAGGATCAATATTTAAAATATCCATCAAAAAACTGCGTAAAACACAGTGCCTTCGATATATTTCTTTTCCGATATCCCTTCCATCATCCGTCAGCTCTAAATATTCATATTTTTCGTAATTAATCAGTTCCCGCCTGCTGAGGGTCTTGAGCATATTGGTAACTGTCGGCATCTTTACCCCAAGCCTTTTGGCGATATCTTTTACTCGAACTACCCGTTTTTCCTTGTCTAGATTAAAAATAGCCTCCAGATAATCTTCCATTGCGTGTGTCAATGGTTTTGGCACGGTATTTCCTGTTTTCTTATTTTTCATATATCAGGATATTTTATTAGACATATCTAATAAAATTAAGGTAAGCTAATTAACATTCAAAAATTCTTTTGTCAAGCTTTTTTATAATAAATTTTGGTTTAATCATAGACATAAAAATCTCTATGAAATATTATAAAAATGTCTCGAAAAAAATCCCTGAACTGGTCAATCACCTTATCATTTATAAATTGCCCGTGTGCGCGGAGGGTAAAATGCCAAGAATCCTTTTTTGTTTATTTTTTTCCATTATCTTTTTAACCGGATGCGGAGAAAGCGCAGAGAAAGAAAAAATTGAAAAGGCAACCGGGACAAAGGCCGATATGGATCTTTCAAATAAGAAAATGAAGATCACCGGAGAGACTGAAAACGGCAAATATACTATTACCGCAGGAGAGGAAACCGAGATCCCGGGGGACTTCCCTGACGATGTATTTATCTATCGCCCCTCTAAGGTCATAATGGCCATGAAGGTGCCGGAAGGCCATTCCCTTACCCTTACCAGCAGCGACGACCGGTCCAGGATCCTGGATACTTACAAACAAAAGATGGATGCAAAGGGATGGACCGAAGAGACCTCTATTATCATGGGGCCCCAGTCAACGATTGTTTACAAGAAAAATGGCCGTACAGCCAGCATCAGTGTCATCACTTCGGACAAGGCGCTTCAGATAAATTTGGTGGTCACCACAAAATAGGACGGAAAATATAGATAGAGGCTCACGATATCCGAAAGACTGCTTTTAAGTTATACATTAAATCGTATATCTAAAATATCGCCGTCCTGTACAAGGTAATTTTTGCCTTCAAGCCTCACCCTTCCAGCCTTTTGGGCGGCGGAGTGGTTGCCATGGGCCATGAGATCATCGTAGGATACAACCTCTGCCCTTATAAAACCCTTTTCCAAGTCGGAATGAATGGCCCCGGCGGCTTGCTGGGCAGGGGTGTCTTTCCGGATCGGCCAGGCGCGGACTTCATCTTTCCCCACGGTAAAGAAGGAAATAAGGCCAAGGAGCTGATGAGATTCTTTGATCAAACGGAAAGTGGCGGGTTCTTCAAGGCCCATATCTTCCCTGAAGAGTTCCGCTTCTTCCGGTGAAAGCTGGGCCAATTCCATCTCAAGCCTCCCTTTAAGCTCTACAAAGACAGTTCCATTGGGAGTCTGCAGCTCTGTAATACCAAGCCCTACCTCATCTCCAGTGTTAAGGACTACAATACATGGTTTTGCCGAAAGAAAGGCATATCCCTTAAGCATAGGGGATTGGGCTATCTCTGAATATCTCCTTAATGCGTCCCCCCCTTCAAGAATGCCCTTGGCCCTGTTAAGGAGTTCCAATTCCTCTGGATTCCCTTTTTTTGCCTTGGTAATCTCTTTTTCCAGCCTCTCAACCTTTTTTTCCAAAATGATGAGATCAGTGAGAATAAGCTCTGATTCCATGGCCTCCAGATCCCTCTGTGGCTTGGGGGGCTCGCCGGACCGGTCAAAGTTACGGACCACATGAACCAGGGCGTCTACAGGATGAAGGAGTTTAAGGAGTTCGTCTATCGAAGATTCCCTGCCTTCTGTGGGAGAGACGGTCTCACCTATATCCACATACTGTACCTGGGCATAGATGGTCTTTTGAGGATTATATATGGATGAGAGTCTATCCAAACGGCTGTCAGGTACTTTGACTACCGCCAGGTTTGATTCTCTTTTGCCCTTCTGATAGGCAGAGACCTCTGCAACGCTTCCTGTAAGGGCGTTAAATATAGTGGTCTTACCAGAACCCGATATTCCGACTATTCCTAACTTCATGGGCTATATCTTTAGAAACTGGAAATTGGAAATTTGGCCTTCACGCCTTTTTACTATTAAAGTGTTCTGAACTTTTTTGTTCCACTTATCAAAATTTTGCCAAACCAAATCTGATAACTCTTCTGCCAGTTTGCAGACATCCAATTCATAAACTCGTTTCATCTCTCCCAAATTTCTAATTTCAAATTTCAAGTTTCAAGCCATCCTGCCGGCAGGGAGTAGTATCTCCCTTGATTTTATCCAAGGCATGCCTAAGTACCGGAAGTAATACTTCCATTCCAGAGGCCACAGCCGATGGGCTGCCGGGCAGATTGATAATAAGTGTTTCACCCCGCACGCCGGCGATCCCCCTTGAGAGCATGGCCCTCGGCGTGGCATCAAGGCCCTTGATGCGGATGGTCTCAGCGATCCCGGGAACCGTCCGTTCTATTATGGACTTTGTAGCTTCAGGTGTGATGTCCCTGGGAGACAATCCGGTGCCACCCGTTGTGACTATGATGTCCAAAGGAGTTATGTCTGTCCACTTGATCAATATGTCTCTGACATCCTGTACTTCGTCAGGGACGGTTTTGTATAAGAGCACATTGTAACCGTGCCGTCCGAGCATCCGGCGGATTACAGGGCCGGATTCGTCGCTCGCTGCCCCCCTGGCTACGCTGTCACTGACAGTCAGGACACCGGCGGTATATACTGGCTGTCCTTCTATACCCTTTCTTCCTTGGCCTGGCTGACAATCTTATCAGCTAGATTCGGCGGCACCTCTTCGTAATGAGACTGCCCCACGGTAAATGTCCCGCGGCCGGCGGTCATGGCATTAAGGTCCAGCATATAGCGCTGAACCTCTGCCAGAGGCACAACCGCTATAATGGTCTGTCCGTCTTGGCCCGGCTCCATGCCCATAACCTTGCCCCTTCTGCTGTTTATGTCACCGATTATATCTCCAACAGCATCATCCGGCACGTTTATGGTAAGTTTCACAATAGGTTCGAGCAGGACGGGCCTGGCCTCCAGCACTCCCTTCTTAAAGCAATTTATGGATGCTATCTTAAAGGCAATTTCAGAAGAATCCACCTCATGGGATTTACCGTCATAGAAGCGCACCTTTACATCAACTACCGGATATCCGGCAAGTGGTCCGGTCTCTATGGCCTCCTTCAGTCCCTTTTCCACTCCCGGAACGAAGTTTCTCGGGACATTCATTCCCACAAGTGCCTCTTCAAACTCAAAACCCTTACCCCTTGGCAGCGGTGAAATATCAAAGTGGACCTCTGCAAACTGTCCTGCTCCACCGGACTGTTTTTTGTGTCGATAAATAACGGCTTTCTTTGATGTCTTTATGGTCTCATGATAAGGGATGCGCGGAAGGGCGAGGTCCACCCGTACTCCGAACTTCCTTGCCATCTTTTCTACAGTGGCATCTATATGAATCTGCCCGCTTCCTGAAAGCAGGAGTTCCTTTGTCTGTTGATCCCGGTCCACACAAATTGTAGGATCTTCCTCCTGCAGTCGTGCGAGGGACTGGGTTATCTTCTCCTCATCCCCCCGGCTTCTGGGCTTGAGAGCATAGGTCAGAACCGGACGGGGAAGAGATACAAAAGGATAAATTATCGTATTTGCAGGATCACAAAGGGTGTCGCCGGTAGCGGTCTCCTTCAGCTTTGCTATTGCTACTATCTCACCGGGGCCGGCCTCTTTTAAAGGTTTCTGTATTTTACCTTCAAGGACGAATATCTGACCGTAACGCTCAGTTTTTTCCTTGTTTGAGTTATAGAGTGAGCCGTCGGATTTTAGCGTGCCGGAATAGACCCTGATAATTGAAAGACGCCCTGTATAGGGATCTGTAAGGGTCTTAAAGACAAGACCTGATACCGGGGCGTCCGGAGATGGAGTACGTGATGTTTCATCCCCGCTCTTGGGATCAGTACCGTAAACGCTTCCAAGCTCATCAGGCGAAGGCAGAAACTCTACAATCAGATCGAGCAAGGTGTTGCTGGCCATGTTTTTTAATGCTGAACAGCAACACACCGGGATAAAACCACCACTGGTTATTCCCTGTTTCAGGCCGGAGACGATCTCCTGAGGAGTAAGTTCTTTGCCTTCCAAAAATTTTTCCAGTAGTACATCGTCGGATTCTGCGGCAAACTCGATCAGATTGCCCCTTAAATTTTCCACTTCGGCCTGTAGAACAGCCGGTATATCAACAGGATTGGCATTACCGCTTCCATCATTGCCAAACTCAAAGGCCTTCATCTGTATAAGATCTACAACACCCCTGAAATCCTCCTGTTCCCCAAGCGGCAAAAAAACCGGGACCAATCTCAGATCCAGGGCCTTCTTTATATCATCCACGGCCTTTTGGAAGTCCGCCCTCTCCTTGTCCATTTTATTGACACACATAATTACAGGACGGCCCGAGTCTTTGATAATCGACCATACCTTCTGTGTCTGCGGCTTTACAGGACTTACAGCATCTACTACGAACAAAATATTGTCCGCCGCCCTGATGCCCATCTTGGCTTCAGCAAGGAAGTTGTCATCGCCTGGTGTATCGATAAGGTAAACCTCGGCCTTTTTCCAGTTCAGGTGATGAAACGCTGTGCTGACTGACATGTTGCGTTTGACCTCTTCAGGCTCAAAGTCCAACACTGAAGATCCGTCATCGACTTTGCCTATGCGCGAAGTCGCCTTGGCGGTGAAAAGCATGGCCTCTGCCAAAGAGGTCTTGCCGCTGCCACTCTGGGCAACAAGAGCGAAATTTCTTATGCTGCTGACGTCCATAGATGCCAATTCCTTCCTTTTTAGATTTAAATTTTTCCGGTACCCCACCTCATATAGTCTTTTGTAATATATGCAGATTCTTCCCGTTCGATTTTGACTGCGCATACCTTGAATTCAGGTGTCTTGGTAACAGGGTCTGGTGCCCTGCTGGTCAGGATATTTGTCCTTGTCTCAAGAAAATTAAAGGTCATGCACACAACACCGGCGGGTACAACTTCCGTTATTTTTGTTTTGGCCTTTACACTCCCTCTCCTTGAACTCACTTTTATGACTTCACCGTCCTGGATCTCCAGAGTAGCCGCATCAGCCGGATGTATTTCAATACGCTCCTCCTTTCGAAGTTCATCAAAACCTTCAGCCTTATGCGTCATAACCGCATGATAATGAAAGGCGCTTCGCCTTGTGATGAGGATAAAAGGATACTCGTGGCTGGTAGTCTCTGCCGAAGGCCGGTAAGAAACGTGGGCGAATTTTGCTCGTCCGCTCGGTGTATTGAAGCGCTCGCTATATAGATAAGGGGTCCCAGGGTGTTTATCATCCGGGCAGGGCCATTGGATGCCGGATTTCTCGATACGTTCATAAGTGATACCTGCGTAACTCGGGGTCAGTGCGCGTATCTCCTCAAAAATTTCTTGAGCGTTGTCGAAATCAAAACCCTCAACCCCCATGCTTTTTGCAATATCACATATTATCATCCAGTCCGGACGCGAACCGCCTTTAGGCTCTATTGCCTTGCGGACCCTCTGCACCCTACGTTCGGTGTTTGTAAAGGTCCCGTCTTTCTCGGCAAAACCGGCAGCCGGGAGCACAACGTCTGCCAATCGAGCTGTCTCTGTGAGAAAGATATCCTGCACGATAAACAGTTCCAGATGCGATATGGCCTTTTCGATGAAAGAGGTATCCGCGTCCGTGACTATCGGGTCTTCACCCTTCAGGTAGAGGACCTTAATCTTGCCCTCATGCGCCGCTTCAAACATCTCTGTCATTTTGAGCCCGTTTGAAGGACTGAGCTTACAATTCCATGCCCTTTCAAACTTTCTCCGCGCCTCTTCATCCTCCACCTTCTGATAACCGGTGTATACGTTGGGAAGCGCCCCCATATCACAGGCACCCTGAACGTTATTCTGCCCTCTTAGGGGATTTACGCCGGTTGAAGGCTTACCTATATTACCTGTGAGCAGCGCCAGGTTGGCCAAGGCCCGGACATTATCCGTGCCGTGCGAATGCTCGGTAATACCCAGGGTATACAGAACAGTTGCAGGTGAAATAGAGCCAAGCATCTTGGCAGCTCTTACTATGTCTTGTGCGGGCACGCCGGTAATTTTCTCAGAAACTGCCAGGTCATTATCCATGATGGATGCTCTGAAAGCTTCATAATCTTCACATCGTTCCTCGATAAAAGCAGTATCCATAAGATTTTGTTCGATAATGACCCTCATTATCCCGTTAATCAGTGCTATATCGGTTCCCGGATAGAGCCTGAGCCAGATATCCGCTAAACGGCACAGAGGTATTCGCCGGGGATCCGCCACAATAAGTTTTGCACCCTTTTGTACGGCCCTGGTCACCTGCCTGCCTATAATCGGATGATTGGCTGTGGTATTGGTTCCAATGGCAAAGATGCAGGCCGCCTCCCTGATCTCGTTAATGGAGTTCGTCATGGCACCGCTGCCGAAACTGGCGGCCAGACCGGCCACCGTCGGAGCATGTCAGAGACGGGCACAGTGATCGATATTATTGGTTTTCAGGACCACCCTGGTGAACTTTTGAAATAGGTAGTTCTCCTCATTTGTACATCTAGCCGAAGAAATGGCGGCGATCTTATCTCCTTTGTAATGGGCCAGACTGCTGGCCACATATTTGATTGCCTGGTCCCAGGTAATCTCCACAAATTTTCCGTCTCTCTTTACAAGCGGCAATGTAATAGGTCTGCCTTCTTCGGTCACTTCAACTACAGAAGACGGCTTTGCATATTCATCGTAAGCACGCATAAGTGGAATAGACAGCCTGTCCGGACTATTAACGAAGCTATAACCGAAGCGCCCGCGAACACATAGACCTCCATGGTTAACCGGGCTTTCATCATCTCCCCTGGCTCTCACAATAGTGTTTCCACGGATCCCGAGATAAAGCCCGCACCCTACACCACAGTATGGGCAGGTGGTTTTTACTTCACGGGTCGGATGTTCGACCTTCTTTGGGATCAGGGCACCTACCGGACAACGCTCCATACATTCGCCGCAAGACACGCAGACAGACTCTTTAATGGGTTTGTCGGCAAAAGTGCTTACTCGAAGATCGTAACTTCGGTATGCCATATCGATCGCGTCATTACCTGTAATCTCATGGCAGGTACGCACACATATTGTGCACTGCACGCATTTATTGGGATTAAAATCAAAAAACGGATTGCTGGTGTCTATGGGAAGATCCTTGGCCACATGCTCTAAGCGACTAAACCGATGTTCATTAAAACCTATGCGGTTCACCAGCTCCTGAAGGCGGCACTGTCCGCTCTTGGGACAGAGAAGGCAGTTAAAGTCATGGTCGCTCAAAATGAGTTCAAGAATCACCTGGCGCAATCGTTGGATTTCAGGATCGTCCGTAACAACCACCATTCCTTCTTCTATAATGGTCCGGCAGGCCGGTTCAAATCTCCTTCGATTTTTAATCCTGACCAGACACAGGCGGCATACACCTATAGACGAGACATCAGGACAATGGCACAGGGTGGGGATATAAATACCTGCGTCCTGAGCCGCCTTTAGGATCGTAGCGCCCTTATCGGCCTTTACCGTGATTCCGTTTATATTCAAAGAAACCTTATTCACCCTTATCACCTGAGTTTTCTATCTTGCCTGTAACACACTCCACCGCATTGAACCGCTTAGGGCAGACCTCCATACAGGTCCCGCATTTTATGCACTTACTCTGGTCAATCTCATGGACCTGCCATTTCGCACCCACAATGGCGTCAACCGGACATGCATGAAGACACTTCATGCAGGCCTTGCACCTGTAATCCTTGATACGATAGAAAATAAGAGCTCTGCACACAAGGGCCCGGCAGCGGCCCTCAAGGATGTGTTCTTCATATTCCTTTCGAAAATAGCGTATGGTAGATAACACCGGGTTAGGCACTGTCATTCCAAGACCGCACAGGGAGCCCTGTTTAACGGCATCGGACAATTCCAGCAGGATCTCGATATCCCCCGGCCTTCCCTTTCCTCTTGTAATGTCCTGCAAGATATTGAACATCTGCTTTGTGCCGAGCCTGCACGGAGTACATTGACCGCATGATTCATTTCGAGCAAAATCGAGAAAGTAGCGTGCAATATTTACAATACACGTGTCCTCATCCATGACAAGCATGCCCCCGGATCCAATGATCGATCCGGCCTTGGCCAGTGATTCGTAACCAACAGGCAGATCCAGAAGCTCTTCGGGGATACACCCCCCGGAAGGACCGCCGGTCTGGACCGCCTTGAAATCCTTGCCTCCCTGGATACCTCCGCCTATGTCAAAGATAATCTCGCGAAGTGTCGTACCCATCTCCACTTCGACAAGGCCGACATTCCTGACCTTTCCTACGAGTGAAAATATTTTGGTTCCCTTGTCGGTGGCGGTGCCTATTTGGGAATACCATTCGTGACCATTCAGGATAATCCTGGACACGTTTGCCAGTGTCTCCACGTTATTTATGACCGTAGGTTTGCCCCACAGCCCCTGTATGGCAGGAAAGGGCGGCTTTGGTTTTGGCCGGCCGCTTTTACCTTCGATGGAGGCGATAAGCGCTGTCTCCTCTCCGCATACAAATGCGCCTGCCCCTTTTACGACCTTGATTACAAAATCAAACCCTCTCCCCATGATGTTGTGTCCGAGGAGTCCCATGTCGGTGGCTCTGGCAATAGCTGTGGACAAATGATGAACAGCCAGCGGGTACTCCGCCCGCACATATATGATCCCCTGAGAGGCCCCGATTGCGTAACCTGCGATCATCATCCCCTCAATAACGCTGTAAGGATCTCCTTCCATCACGCTGCGGTCCATAAAGGCACCCGGATCACCCTCGTCGCCGTTACAGATGATGTACTTCTCTTCGCTAGAGACATTGCGTGCTGTCTCCCACTTGATGCCGGTTGGGAACCCGGCTCCTCCTCTTCCTCGCAGACCGCTGAGTTTGATTTCCTCAATGACTCCTTCAGGGGCCATTTGCGACAGAATTTTGGCAAAGGCCTGAAAGCCATCGACCTTTATATAGTCTTCAATGCTTGTGGGATCTATATTGCCGCAGTTTTTGAGTACAATCCTCTTTTGCTTCTTATAAAAAGGAATATCATTTTCATGAAAGCACTTTTGACCGGTAACAGGATCTTCATATAAGAGCCTCTTAACCACCCGATCTTCAAGCAATGTCTCGGAAATGATTTCCGGCACATCTTCTTTTGTTACGTGCTGGTAAAATATATTCTCCGGGCCCACAACCACAATCGGACCCCTCTCGCAGAATCCATGGCAACCTGTCTTTTTGACTTTTATCTCATCTTCAAGTTCAAGCCCTTTGATCCCACTGATAAATGCCTCTCTGACCTGTTCACTCCCGGAAGACATGCAACCGCTTCCACAGCAGACATTGACCAATTTCACCGTTTTATTCTGGTCGGCCAAGAGTGTTTCCCTCAGAAGTACCAAAGACTCCGCACTATCTATTTTGTAGGCTTCTATTGATTGTATCGAGACGGATTTTCCCATATCTATTTTAACTCAACATTCAAAATTCGAAATTATCTTATGCTGCACAGGCTGGAAAATTGAAGAGGATACGCCGATTGGATCTTTCAGCAGGTTCATGCCTGAATTTTCCTGTCATCAATGTCCTCTGTTAATAATTGCTTGACCTTTCTCGGTGTCATTTTTGAATGGACTTCGTTATCCACAAGGACAACCGGGGCCAAGGCGCATGATCCCAAACAGGCCACCCGCTCAAGGCTGTATTTGTAGTCCGGAGTAGTCTGGCCTGTCTTGATCTCGAGGCAATTTTCCGCTGTCTCCAGGATGTCTCGTGCGCCTAATACATGACAGGCAGTCCCCTGACATACGGAAATAAGATGATCACCACGGCGTGTCAAATAGAAATTGTCATAAAACGTTGCCACGCTGAACACCTGGCTCTGGGGCAAATGTAAAAAATCCGCAATCAAAGACAAAGCTGGCTCAGGCAGATACCCAAACTCCTCCTGAACCCTCTGCAGTATGGAGATCAACCCTCCCCTTTCTCCCTGAAAAACTGCAAGTATCTTATTAAGTTTCTCTGTATTCATATCCATACCACAGATCCCTGATTCTTAATTCTTTCCTAACGCCTTCCCTGAATGATATCTTCAGCTATACGCACATCGTCAATACTGCCCATGAATACCGGCACCCTCTCATGAAGATGCCGCGGCTCAAGATCGAGTATGCGCTCAGTACCGGTGCTTGCAAGTCCTCCTGCCTGTTCGACAATAAAGGCCAGTGGATTGACTTCGCATGTGAGCATCAGTTTTCCATGGGGCTTTGACGGATCCTTTGAGTTCGCCGGATACATGTATATACCGCCTTTCAGAAGATTCCTGTGAATATCCGTTACAAAAGAACCTGTGTAGCGCGCGGTATAAGGACGGCCTGTCTTCAGATCGGGCGTCTTGAAGTACTCTATTACGTCACGGACGTTTTCTTCCCAGAAATAATAGTTCCCCTCATTGACACTGTAAGTCTTGCCCTTTTTAGGCATACAAATGTTCTCGTGAGAGAGGAGAAATTCTCCGATACTTGGCTGCAGCGTAAATCCGTGCACTCCATTTCCTGTTGTATAGACCATCATCCTGCTCGATCCATAGATAAAATATCCTGCTGCCACCTGCTCATAGCCCGGATGCAGGGCGTCTGCCATCAAACCGAATTCCGCAATGCCTCGTTTTCTGAAGATCGAAAAAACCGTACCGATTGCCATATGTACGTCAATATTGGTAATGCCTCCCAAGGGATCAAAGATCAATATGTAGTTGCCAGTGCCATACTTCTTGGGAATAGAGATCAAATCGGTATTCATCTTGGAGGCCATGCAGCTCAGGCACCCCACGTGACTGAGGCGGTTCACAATGGTGGAATTGGCGAATTCGTGCAACTTCTGTACGACCCCTTCTTCACCGCTCATCGACTCAATAGTATCAAGTGCATCAGATAAGTTTGCCTTGTCCACTTTTTGCGCTATTATCTTGGCTGCAACCGTCAGCTCTGACAGAATAGACGTAAATGCACCTGTTGCCTCTGGCTGCTCTTTTTGTCTGGACAAGATAAACTCGGTAACAGTTATCCCTTTAGCCATTTAAAATTCACCTCTTTTGTGTGTTATGCTGCAAACATGGATTGCTTGTACAGCATCCATGTACCATGGCGATTCATTGTTTTCAATTACAGCTCCAGCCATGACTCGGAAAATATGGTCTTCCCCATAAGGACTCTGGTCGTCTTGTAGTATTCCATTTCTTTAGGAGAAAGGGTACTTGGATCAGGTTCGTTTTCATCCATTATATCGTGAACAAGCCTCAGCAGTTCAGACATCTGCCCATGTGCCAGCTTTATCAACTCATAATCGTATGTATCGACAATGGCCGACCATATTCCATATTTCATCAACATGGCCAGAAAGGCCCTGTTGAGATAAGGCCTCTTCTCGGCAGAAACACCGTTTGAGACATTTGACAGACCTATTGTGGATTTTACGCCCGGAGCGATCTCAGACAACATGCTCATGAATTCCAGCCCACTCATCACCTGTTCAGATCCAAGGGTTATCGGGGTGGCAATTGGATCTATCAGAATTTTTTCGTTTGGAATCCCGGCCTCGTTCATTGCGGCAGTCAGGTCTACAGTCATGGCTGCCCGCTCGTTGGAATCCCTGGGCATACCGTCCACTCCCCATAACAGGCCCACGACGTTGCAGCCTGTATCAGCAGCTACAGGTATAAGCTTTTCCATTCTCTCAGGCTGAAGCGAAATAGAATTCATTATGTGATTCCGGGAATTCACGGCTGCCTTCATACCGGCAATCAGTGCATCGGCATTTGTAGTATCAAGGGAAAGAGGACAATCGGTTATTTCCTCCGTAACATTGACCATCCAGGGCATCAGCTCAGGTCCTTCTTTTCTGGCAGGCCCAATATTCAGGTCCAGAAAATCGGCCCCGTCCGCCACCTCTTCATTGGCCATCAACCGAATCGGCTCTGGATCACGCTCCTTCATGGCCTTTCCGATCCGGGTACCCATAATATTTATACTTTCAGCTATGCATTGGACATACATGATTACACCTCAGCCTGCCAATCCCTGAGAAAGGGAGATATATGGCTTGCCTCTCTGGGGCCGATCTGGATCTTCCAGTCAGGAAGCTCCTCCTCCAGTTCACCTTTTATAGATGCAAGATATCCCGGTATAATAAGACTTCTGTGTTTGATCCTGTCTTCTATATTTGTTTTTTTGATAAACACACTTATCAGATCCGCACTGAATTTTCCTGCGGCCCAGGCGGTAAGCACTGAAAGGCCTTCCGTATCTTTGATTAAGAGCCATGAAGGAACTTTGCTGCCTTCGACTTCTCCTGAAACTATAAAGTAAGTCAGAGAAAAATTGCATGTAATAAGTACGGGAGAATTCTCGTCCGGCCCGTTTATTGGATAGATATCCTCCTCGACCACCATAGGCCGCTGAGGATCGGTAAAGATGTTAAGCCGCTCTAGCAAAAGCGGGAAAAGGGTGTCTCCCTGCAGGTCGGAAAGAACTATTATGCCGGCATATTTGGCCACCATAACCGATGCAATCATTGTCTCAAGAAGAGGGTCCCGGGTCATCTCACAAGCAAAACAGATGGTTGGAAACCCAAGGGCCTTGTACTTGTGCTTAATAGTAGCCCTGCGTATGGCCACGTGATCTTCAAACGCAGCCTTTACAGTCCTGGCGCCTGTATCCAGGACAAGATCTTTAAGCCCTGCCTTCTGCAACCGTTCCGAGATCTCCGCAACCCCTCCCAGGGTCTCACCCTTTACCGCCAGAGGACAACCGACCTCCATTGCCTTCTCCGCCATAGTCTCAGCATTTTCTTTCGTGCCACAGTAAAGAAGGGGCTTATGATCTCCGCAGGCCCTGGCTCCGGCTGCAAGACAGTTCGCCTGATCGCTCATGAGTATGACAGCGGCGTCAGGGCACTCGTTGCGTACACGTTCCACCAGAGAAGTAAAGGCACCTTCATCCCCTGCAGCATCACTAACAGCTATCAGGTCGGCCTTGAGCAACAATCCTACACGATCATAGCGCAGATCATTAAAACGCTGCAAACGGCCTGCGATATTGTCCTCGTCCATATCGGTCCTGATCAGGACTGCAATGCCTGTTGGGTGCTCAAACCTCTTTTCATGCCGGTACAGGCAGGTCTCGCCTCCCATCTTAAAGGTATCGTCACCACTGCCAAGGGCAATGGACCGTATAGGCGGGGCAGATGCCTCTCCCACCTTTTCTTTTACATCATCAGAGATATAAGGACATGCGCCTATATCTAACTGACCAGCCGCCACCTTCATGGCAAAAGCCAGGCAGGTGGGTATACCGCACTCCCCGCAGTTCGTCTTGGGAAGCATCTTCAGGATCTCTATACCGCTGAATGCCATGGGTTATCCTTCTCCTTACATCACTTTTTCCATACTCAACGCCGGGTGCTCCTTCTCCTTAATATATCGAAGCACTGCGTCTTCCGTGATACCTACTTCGTCATCCGCTATCATTTCAACCAGATCGGGGGCATTTTCTTCTTCAGCCCTCTTCTGAAGACGATCCCTGATTTCGTCTTTTAATATTTTAGGCATCCACACCACACGCTTGAGGCCGCCTTCAGCCTTCATAAATTTCCGACTGCAGATATAATGCTTGGAAACACCTAGGAAGCCCGGAGTAACCTGACCTCCGCCAACCATTCCAGCCAGGGTGGTAAACTTCATTCCAGCCGGGGTCATTCCCAGATAGTCCCTGTTAACAATCATTATTCCGTTACATATGGGCAGCATAGTGGCAATACATTCGAAGCAGCCGCAGGCGGTCATGGGATCTACCATAAGGCTGTAGGCACTGACACGCTCGACCTTTCCCCTGGATGCCTTATTAACAAAATCATTTATGCCTTTCCACTGTCCGAGGTCGGCATCGATGAGATCTCCCTTGACTATGGGCTGGTTAGGACCCGTGGGATTTATTTCAAAAGAGGCCTTGCCGTCCAGCCAGTTATAGGCACCGCACATACCTACACGCTCAGGGGTGATCACGCATACATGGCTGGGGGCAAAGGACTGGCACAGAGTACAGGAGTAAAAAATCTCTTCGCTTTCATCCGTCATGGTGCCCAGGCGCTCATCCCTGGCGGCATAGACGGCCTTTGCCATGTCAATCACTTCTTCTACCCGGGCCTCCTCTGTATAGATTTTTACCTGTATCTTGTCTACAATAGCACCAAAGTCCTGATGTAGCTTTCCATGGAGGATGCGCCCGATATGTTCGAATTTGAAACCCTTTTCTACAGCCGACTTGCCCGCCCTGAACCACATTATGTTGCGCTGTCCGATATGCATGATTCCCTGGGCATAGTTGATCAGGTGATGAAACTGCCGCTCAAGTATAGGTTCGAAGTCAGACTGCATCTGCCTGCCAGCCACCTCAACAAGTATGGCAAGCGGGAGCTTTGAACCCTTTTCTACATCGTTTATTTCCGGTCCTTCCACGATTACCAGCCCGTCCTGCACCTCATCCATATCTCTGGAAACAAGGACCTCTACTCCAAGGCTTTTCCCGCCGCCGCACTCAATATATAGGTCATCTTTCCTTACACGCTCCCCTTCAAACGCGGGACCATAAGGCATTGGAATATCGATCTTGGAAACCGTGACCTTGAGACCCCTCACCTCTATGGCCTTCTGAACGATTTCATCGTGCGGGACCTGGCTGACCACGTGTTCGTAAGTACAGATACCCGTGGGAAGAATATTGGGTATATCCCAGTCGGATATGGTGGGGAAACCCCAGTTTATGGCCCCGGCCGCATTGGCATACCACTCATCGGAGACCGGGCCGAATGCAATTACAAAGGCAAATGTCCTATCCTTGTTATAGATCAGGTTGCCCTTGAAATCACCAGGCTTTATGCCTCCAAAGGCAAGGGCAACACGGCAGGCAAAGCCCATGGCAAATACTGCAGAGGTATATGTGTGCCCAAAAGGAACAAGGCGTGTGGACCAGCCAATCTGCACGTTTTGTTTTGCCAGCTGATCCGGCATGGAGATGCCGTCCGTCTGATCGTGCATAAATACATAGAGATTCTTTTGTTGCAATTCCAGGGCAATCTTTTCAGCCGTCTCCGGATCTGAAGGGGTACCAAGTATTGCTGCAAATCCAGGGGCGGTACCATCTACGAACTCTACACCGCGTTTACGGAAAATCACATCATCCGCTGCCCCAAGCCATAGACAATCATCTGTGGGATCCTCGGTCTTTGAATAAAATTCCGGTTTCTCAACGTATCGCATAGCCTCATGCATTTCTTCAGCAAAAAAAGTAGCCATACCGGCATCCAGGGCCGGCGCCAGATATGGGAGCCATACACGGTCACTAACCGGTGCGGGAAGCAATTTTCGACATTCCTGGAATATCTCCTTCATGTCCCCCAGCTTTTCTACACGGGACCCCAGAATGCTGTAAATTACAGGCAGGTAGTAACCGGTATTGGGAAAACCGACCTTTTGTTCAGGCCCAAATTGTTTCAGGACTTTTTCATAGTTTTCTTCAGCCATATCCACTATCTTGTGGGCCCCTCGAATCGCTGCTGAACAGATGATCTTAGACATTACAGCCCCCTCTATACCATTCCCTTTATTAATGCCTCTGTCAGGGCTACTGCCTTCGGGTGCATCATTACCATGAGTTCACCACCGGCAAGCAGCAAGGTTGAAGCGGTTATCGCCTCCATCAACACCCCCCGGTGCTCTTGATCTCCCATATGGGCATCACTTGGCAAACGGCACTCCTTGGTCTTCCAGACCTCCCTTCCGAGATTGCAAATAAAAGGTACCTGAAGTTTTTCATCCTGCTGAGTCAAGGCTGCCAGCCTTATGCGTTCCATTACTGAATATGAGTACTCAATGCCGTAACCTATCGCCCCTATGGAGGGATCCATCAAGATCTGATCCAGGGATAATCCGAGGTTCTCCAACAGAATATTCAGCTGCTTCGCAAGATTCACGTCAATGGGCGAAGATGCCACAACCGGAAGGTGAAAGGCCATGGCTGTGGCCCCCAGAGAACGATAATTTGCGTCACTAAGCGGGCCAATACACACCTTGCGATTGCCGATAAGGCCGGTCACTTCCCTTAAGGTCTCTGTATCTTTTTCAGCATTTCCACACCCCCAGAGGACCACAGGCACATCTATTCCTTCTATAACTGCCTGGGCCTTTTTGGCGGCCTCGCTTGAGGGCCGGTTCATGCCGTTGGGATCAGTACTGACGAGGGAAAGACAAATGGCCTTTGCACCATAATGGTCTATACATTTCTTAGCCCATGCAACAGGATCGGAAAATACATCGGAATAATATTTGCTTAATACATCAGGCCAGTCTTCCGGCTCTGAATCAAGGATTCCAAAGGCTATTTGAGGCACATGGGGCATGTCTCCCTCAAATAGATGAAAAGGTAAAGTAGATGCACCACCAAGTCTGATGGCCCTTTCGCCCTCACCCAGAGAAATCTCCCTGATGGCTCCTGTGCAGGATTCTTTAAACAGGTTCTCCTGTATGGAACCTTCCCTTTCAGAAAGCGTCCCGGTCTCTTTCGGCAGCTCGAAAACAGTGAGACCCTCTATTACGGTCGGCACCGTCGTGACAGGGACCTCTCTTTTTGCTTCCGTCTTCACCTCTTCAGGCACCTTGGCGATTTTGGGTACGGGAGAGGAAGGCACTTCCGCCTTCTGCGGCGCATCCGGCTCGGCAGGAACCGGCACCCCGGCTGCCTCTCCGGACTCTGCCTTAAGAAGACCGGCCTTTGCCTTTTCATCGTCCGGCTTAAGCTCCAGGGCCAGCTTGAAGGACTTCAATGCCTTGTCGACATCACCTTTGTACAATTGGACATTGCCTATGGCCACAAGGCGTATCACCCATTTGCGCTGCCACTCTTCGGGGCTCATTCCCTCAGGACATGGGGGGATTCCTTCAGGCACTGCCGGTGCCTCCGCCTCTTCCAAGGATACTGTGTATTCAAGGGCCTCTTTGGCCTTTTTGAGCCCTTCCCCGGCCTTTTGATCCTCAGGCTCAATTGCCAGAGCCCTTTCAAAGGCATCAACTGCTCCGGCTGCATCATTTTTATGCAGAAGCACATTGCCTTTAGCTACAAGGTTAACCACCTCCTTGTGTCTGGAATCTGCCTCTGGTTTTTCCCGCCTTTCCACAGGGACAGGGGCCTCATCAAAAGTGGCGGTTACCTGTTCGGCCGTATCTGAACTCAAAAGGAGTTCCACCTCAAATAGACGCTTCAGGGCCTCAAGCTGATCTTCATTTATGCCCAGTCCTTTGCGCAGGGCCTCAAGCCCTGATCTGAGAGAGGTTAACGCTCTACTGCTACAGCTTGAAAGCGCACTGTCTGCATCATCTGAGACCGACCTCCTTACAGACCGGACATGTACCCGACCGTCCCTGGTCTCTTTGAGTTCTTTCATAAGCCGCCCTATTTCAGCCTCTTTTCGGTCCGCAATAGCATTTGCCTCCTCTAACTGTCTCTTAAGATTCGAGACCTCTGAGGTTATTTTCCCTTTCTCCTTTAAGACAAGATCTCTTGATGCCTGGGCCTCCGCCTTGGCCTGCTCGAGCGTCTTTTCTATCTCCGCCTTTGCTTCTTCCTTTGCTTTGGATACTATAAGATCTATGGCCTCGGAACTCCTCAGTCTTGGGTCAACCCTCCTGGGCGCCGGTCTTGGAGAAAGGCCCGCAAGGGAGACTATCTCAGGGACCGCCTGTTCCCACTCAATGGCCATAATGTGGACCCCGGCTACGCCCGCTATTTCACGAACCTGTTTTATGATATCTACGCAGATATTGATACCCTCTTCCTTAGGGTCCTTCGCGCCCTTCAGACGATCAATAACCTCATCGGTAACATCAAGGCCAGGCACGAATTTTTTCATATACCGTGCCATACCGACCGACTTGGGAGGCGTTACCCCTGCAAGGATATAGACCTTTTCATGCAGACCAAGGTCTCTAACGATATCCATGAATCGGGCAAACTTTTCCACATTATAAATAATCTGAGTCTGTATAAAGCTTGCACCGGCCTTTACCTTCTTGGCCACCCTTAAGGGTCGGTACTCAAATGGGTCGGCAAAGGGATTTGCCGCCGCACCGAGAAAAAACCTTGGTTCATGAGACTTGATTTCATCACCGCACTGGAATTTTTTGCCATCCCGCATGGTTTTAACCATATCCAGAAGCTGTATGGAGTCCATGTCAAAGACACCCTTTGACTGCGGATGATTTCCAAACTTCTGATGATCCCCGGTAAGGCACAGGAGATTTTTTATACCTAGTGCTGAAGCCCCCAGGATATCCGATTGTATGCCGATGCGGTTTCTGTCTCTGCATGTCATCTGCATCACAGGCTCTACACCTTCCGCTAATGCGATAAGCCCTGCGGTCAGGCTGGACATCCTTACTATGGCTGTCTGGCAGTCTGTTATATTGACAGCATCTACATGACCTTTGAGAATACGGGCCTTATCACGTACTACATCGAAATTGCCGTTTTGGGGCGGGCCGAGTTCTCCGGTCACTGCGAACCGACCTGAAATTAAAACCTGTTCTAGATTGCTTCCTGATATCACGGCAGCAAGTCCTCCCTGATCCTGCGACGCGGCCCCCCATGACCGGACGGTCGCCAGTCGCGAATGGGCACGATCTCTCTTAGTAATTGGTCCTGTTTTCGACTGGTCAATTTGTCACAGATCTGATGCCATATGCAAGGTACATCCTTATTAATCTCGCATCTGCCACCGACGGACCCGCCACACGGCCCGTTTGACAGACTCTTTGCACACCTTGCTACAGGGCAAAGTCCGCCGGTCAGATGTAATATGCATGCCCCGCAACCGGCACACATCTCGGCCCACTCGCCGCTGCTCAGATTGGCGCCGTAGAATGTTGTATTAAGGGCAGGCAACACATTTACGCCGGGACAACGGTCTGCGATAAAATTCACGCCAACTCCGCAGGCCATTGAGAGTACTGCGTCATACTTTTTCCCATCTTCCTTAAGTGGCTCCAAATACTCCGGATCACACTGTCTAACATAGGTCTCTTCATCAATCTCTATTGGTTTTCCGGCCTTCTTTCTACCCAGGCGCAGTGCAGAAGCGAGAACGCCTACCTCCTTGTCACCGCCGGCGGAACACACCGCCACGCAACCCCTGCATCCAAGGACCAGCAATTTCTCTACCCCGGATATCATCTCCATGATTTCATCCAAAGGCTTTTGTTCGGCAATTATCATAGTTATATTTCTCCCGGCTTAGGTGCTGTGCAGTTGCCCTAATTTTAAGATTCGTCTTGTCATCTGCCTGACCGCGTCCACAATCGGCTGGGTCTCACCACGGTGGACAAAAAACATTTCAACCCGGTCAGGATCAATATTCAGTTCCTCCAGGAGCCTTTTTGTATAAACAACTCTCTTTTCAGCCCGCCTGCTGCCGGACAGGTTGTGACACTCACCTGAACGGCAACCCGCCACAAATACCGCTTCAGCCCCTTGTTCAAAGGCATCTAACAGGGCACTTACTTCGATACAGCCAGTACAGGGCAACTTCCTTACATCCAGATTTTCCGGAATAAGATCCGCATCTCTTAATGTATCAGTCGAGACACTCGCCGTGTAGTTGCAGCAAAAGGCCACTATCTTTCCGACTTGGTAGCTGTTATTCTTTAACCTGTTCATCTATTTCAGCCTGTCACCCATTCACATAATTCACTTAATCCCCTCTGTTCAAGTGACGGAATCAAGGTAATGGCCCCGGCGGGGCACTCAACGACACATATGCCGCACGCCCTGCAAAGCTCGGGTTCTATATACGCCCGTTCCGTATCAGCTATATAGGGTGCGCCAAAGGGACAAAACCTGACGCACGTGAGGCATGCCACGCATCTTTCAGGATCTACTTTCGCCGAAAAACCCAGGTTCACCAGACGGTCCTGATCCACCAGCCCCCGTTTGAGGGCTTCACCTCGCAGGGCCTTAATCACATCGCTGCAACGGACTCCCTGTGGACAGACATCTACGCAACTCTGGCACTGGGAACAGGCCCAGATTATATCCGAACTCAAGAGCTGTTTTTCAAGCCCAAGGGTCACCATGTGTACGATCTTTCTGGGATCAAAGCCCGGTACTACCTTTTCCACCGGGCACACACTGCTGCATGAACCACATGTATAACATTGGGCCAGGAAAGAACATCCTTCTAAATCGGACATCTCCGACACAAATAAATTATTCAATTTCGCGGATTGTATAGTCATGATTCCTGATTTCCCATTCCAATTCCATACCAGTTGGATCCCTGCTTTTTGACCATTTTCTTTCTGGAAAGGGTCTCTAAAATTTTCCCTATCTCTTTGATGCCCCCCCCGGTTTTTTCACTCAGATCGGCGCTTTTACAGGGGCCGATTTCTGAAAGGCAGATCTGTACTTCCTGTGTGAGCCTTTCTTCTCGAAAGGCAGGAAAGACCTTTTTTGTCACTCCCTCTGAAATAATCCCGGGGCTGTAGTCTCCCGACTTCTTAATATCTTTAGCCAATTTACCAAGGGCAGTGCGCACCTTCAGTGCCGAGGCCGCTTTGGCCCCTGCCTTCAAATGCATGCCAATTACAGCCTCCTTATTCTCACCTTCAGCTTTACCCAGAGGCCCTATGGACTTTACGGCCGACACATACCTTGTAATGAGTTCCACAAATCTGGGTGCCTCTGCTGCTGATGCCCACTCAAGGGCCGTGCGCTCAGGATTTACACCCACATCTTTAAGCACTTGACGACAGGCCTCTGCTATTATCATTGCTTCGTAATTACCAGACTGGTAATGGCACTCTCCCAAGTGTCAGCCACCGGTAAAAACGCCGTCAGCACCGCACCCAAATGCCTCCAGGATAAACCGTAAATCTATCCGGCCTGTGCACATAACCCTGATAACTCTGACATTTGGAGGATACTGGTATCGAGACACACCTGCCGCATCGGCTGCAGCATAGCAGCACCAGTGACAGAAAAAGCCCAGTATGTGCGGATTAAAATCCCCGGCGGTCATGATCTGCTACCTCTTTTATCTTTTCTAAACACATCTCTCTCCTGCAAAGGCATGGATCTGCGCCATGATGGCCTCATCCGTAAATCCGCCCATACTTATGGCAAGTGTGGGGCAATGTGATGCACATATTCCACAACCCTTACAGGAGGCGGTTATGGTCTCTGCCTTGCGCCGCTTGTTTACCCTGAAAAGGCGGATGGCATTAAAGGGACAAAGGCTTTCACAGATTCCACAACCGATACAGGCGGCCTTGTCGACCCTGGAGACTATCGAAGCAACCTGTGCCTTCCCTTTTGCCAGAGGTATGGCGGCCTTTGCCGCAGCCGCCTTTGCCTGAGCTATTGATTCATCAAGGGGTTTCGGGCCATGGGCCAGTCCGCAGACATATATGCCTTCCGAAGCCAATTCAACCGGCCGCAGTTTCACGTGGGCCTCAAGGAAAAAGCCTTCCGGGGTAAGAGGGGCCTTTAAGACATTGGCCAGGACATCGTTGGCCCCTGGGGTGATACCAACGGACAGCACCACAAGGCACGCAGATATGTCAATCTCATCTTTCAGAAGACGGTCAAAGACCCGGACTTTAATCCTCCCGTCCCTCTCTATTACCTCAGGTCTGCGGTCAGGCTCGTACCTTATGAATATAACGCCTCTTTTCCTGGCCTCCTTGAACAAATCTTCCGAAAAGCCATAGGTACGCATATCTCTGTAAAGGCAATAGATTCTGATGTCCGGCTTAATCCCCTTGAGTTTAAGCGCATTTTTAATCGCCTGGGTACAGCACAAACGGCTGCAGTGTCTCATGTCTTCCCCACGGCTCCCCACGCACTGAATCATAACAACATTCTTAATATTCTTCAGGATGCCCTTGCCGCTGGCTAAACTTTTCTCAAGTTCAAGTTGGGTAACTACCCGCTTATTTACGCCGTATTGGTAAGACGTGGGACTGTATTCACGGCCTCCGGTTGCAATGACTATCACACCGTGATCAACCACTACCGGCTGTCCAGCCTTAACAATGGAAGAGGTAAAGTTACCCACATAACCGGAAACGTCCTCTACCTGGGCCTCCAGCATTACGCAAACCAGAGGATGCCCATCCACTCTCTTTATCAGGTTATCCAGGACCTCCGACGCCTCTCCCCCGTCCATGGTCCAGACAAGCCGCCTCAGATTACCTCCCAGTTTATCACTTCGCTCCACCAGCAAGCACTCAAAGCCCTGGTCCGCAATGCAGAGCGCTGCGGTCATACCCGCCGCACCGCCTCCTATCACCAAGGCGGTAGGCGAAACGTCCACGGTTGTCTGTTCCAGAGGTTCCAGCAGCCTTGCCTTGGCCACTGCCATCCGGACAATTTCCTTGGCCTTTTCAGTTGCCGCCTCTGGTTCCTGTGAATGGACCCAGGAACACTGATCCCTGATGTTGGCCATCTCAATAAGTGCGGGATTTAAACCAATTGACTTTAAGGTCTCCTGGAAAAGCGGTTCATGGGTGCGTGGTGAACAGGCGGCAATAACAACACGGTTAAGCCGGTTCCCCTTTATTTTACTTGCTATGCCCTTTAAGGCATCCTGAGAACAGGAGTAGAGGGTATCCCTGCAAAATACTACGTCTGGCAGCGTACCTGCATAATCTCTGACCGCATTGATATCTACAACGCCGGCTATATTCGACCCGCAGTGGCAGACAAATACACCGATTCGCGGCCCTTCAGACTCAATGGCCTTGTCTTCTTCAGGATATGACAAGGTAACCGTCTGTGTATTCCTGGCCTCCGACAAAAGTTCCGAAACCATGGCCGCCACGCCGGAGGCCTGGGTAACACTCTCAGGGATATCCTTCGGTCCCTGGAAGGCACCTGCCACATAGACCCCTTTACGGCTTGCAACCAGGGGCGAATCAACGCATGTCTTACAAAATCCATAATGATTAAGCTCTATTCCGGCAATTTCTGCAATTGCCTCGGCGTCTTTCGGTGCACTGAGTCCCTCTGAAAGGACCACCATATCAAATAGTTCTGAACAAGATTTTCCATCATCCGTCGTCCACGTAAGGGCAAGCCGTCCGTCCACCTGGTCTACCCTGGGAATCCTCGCCCTTATGACCCTGAGTCCGTATTTTTCCTCCGCCCTCTCTCTTGCGGCATCAAAGCCTTTGCCCTGGGTCCGGATGTCCATAAAGAAAAGCACGACCTCAAGATCAGGATCATGCTCTTTTGCAACAGACGCCTCTTTTATGGCATACATACAGCACACAGAGGAACAGTAACCATTTCCGCATATCTCGTCCCTGGAACCCACACACTGAAGAAATGCGATCTTCTTAAGCGGCTCCCGGTCCGACAGACGGACCACGTGGCCCTCTGTCGGACCGGACGCGCAAGTCAATCTTTCAAACTCCATGCTTGTAACTACATTATGAAAACGCCCATAACCATACTTTTTCAGAACGGACGGGTCTATCCTTCCAAAACCAGGGGCCAGGACTACAGCTCCGATGTCCAGGTTCAGCTTCCTGGGTTTCTGGCTGAAATCTATGGCCTGGGCCGTGCATGTCTGAGCACAGAGGTTACAGGTCTCATAGTTTATCCTCAGGCAGGCCCTGGCGTCTATATAATAGCTGGTGGGAACGGCCTGGGCATAGTCTATGTGAGGGGCACGGGTTATATCCAGTCTTTCATTGAACAGATCAACAACGGGCATGGGGCAATACATTGTACACGTACCACAGGCAGTGCACTTATCATCGTCTATGAAACGCGGCTCCTGATGAACTATAGCCGTGAACCGCCCCGGTTTCCCGTCCAAGTTTTCCAGCCTGGCACTTGTCAGGATTTCTATGTTTGGAGACCGACCGGCCTCGACCAACTTTGGCGCCAGTATTCACAATGAGCAGTCATTGGTAGGGAAGGTCTTGTCCAACCGGGCCATGACGCCACCGATAGAGGCCTTCTTTTCCACCAGATATACATAGTAACCCAGGTCGGCAAGATCCAAAGTTGTCTGTATACCTGCGATCCCACCTCCCAAAACCATAACCGCACCGGATTTCTTGGCTTTGCCTTCAGGCATTTGCTTTCCCTAACTTTTAACTTTTAATTTTTAACCCTTAAATAAAAAACATGTATATCCTTGACAAGTATCAGCCTCGATTGTGCAGTCTACCTAGTTCAGCAAAGATGCGAGGCGATGGATACATTAAATTACTTTACTTAGTACCTCAATCGTCCGGCAACAAAGCAGATCCAATAAAAACAGCAACCTATTGCGGCTTCAAAGGCTGAAAAACATATCAAAAACCAGTTCGGCCTTTTAGACAAACGATTTAAATGCATTTAAAGACATTTATAAAGTAATACACAACAAATATTAAAGACAAAATTGACCTTTTTATATTGGAGTACAAAATTAGGCATTAATCTATCCGCTAATTAATCAATATGTCAAGTTAATGGCATACAGCCTAAAAGGGGATTCGGGACCTGTATCCATATTATACATGTTTTCATCTATTTTTTGAAAAACAGTATCTCTTTTGACATTCATGTGAAGTTTAGGGGCATCGGCTATTAAAGGATTGAGGAAAGGAATTGAAGGTAGTATGCTTATATGAATTTAATACCTAAATTATATTAATATGTTTGAATTAGAAAAATTTAGCTTGCGCATAGACCCTTCATCGGTCTATTTCTTTCGTTTTATCCTTGAAGGATACGACAACATGTACCTGCTCAGCACTGTTGATCCAAATGAAGGATTGATTGTGGTGCGGGCAGCGAAGGGCTCCGTAAAGGACCTTTCAATTGTCCTTAAATCTCTTGAGACCGCTATAGGCCTTGATCGTATGTACTCAAGACCTGATTCCTGGATACTGGATAACGGAACAGGTGATGATTTGGGGATTGAGCAATGAAACTTTTAAATTTCAGCAATGCGGGTGCTGCCGGCTTTGGTAACAGAGGACTTAAAAGGCTGTATCTCGCCACCTTTGGCTGTCAAATGAATGAGTATGATTCCCAGAGGATAGCTCAGATCCTGCATGAAAAATATACACTGACATCAGAGGTGGATAATGCCGACCTTATCCTTATAAATACCTGCTCAATCAGGGAAAAGGCGGAAAACAAGGTATACAGTCTTGCCGGCCGGTTTAAAAAATTCAAGAGACAAAACCCCGGTTTAATAATTGGAATAACAGGTTGTGTTGCCCAGCAGGAAGGTGATCGCCTTCTAAAACGCCTGCCGTTTATTGACCTGGTAGTAGGACCACACGGCATTTACGGCCTGCCTGAAATGTTGAGGGATATAGAAAAGGGCAGGGGACCTGTCTTGTATACGGAACTCAAACATGATTTTTCAATACCCTTGATCTCCGCCCCTCTACCTGAGCCGAACCCTGTCCAGGCATTTGTCACTATCATGCAGGGCTGTGACAACTTTTGCGCCTTTTGTGTGGTTCCCTATGTAAGGGGACGTGAAGTCAGCCGGCCGCCGGATGACATCCTGGCTGAAATAAGGCAGATACTGGATGAGGGGGTAAAGGAGGTCACACTCCTGGGGCAAAATGTAAATTCCTATGGCAAAAAGTTGAATGACGACTTCAGCTTTCCCTGCCTTCTCCGTATGGTGAATGAAACTCCGGGCCTGGAACGCCTCAGATTTACAACCAGTAATCCCAAGGACCTATCCATTGATTTAATGAAATGCTTCCGAGACCTTGATGCCCTGTGCGAACATCTGCACCTGCCGGTGCAATCAGGCTCCACTACGACCCTGAAACGCATGAACCGTCATTATACCAGGGATCGGTACCTGGCAACCGTGGATAAGCTCAAGTCTTTCTGCCCGAACATCACCCTAACCACCGACCTGATTGTGGGCTTTCCAGGTGAGACCGACAGAGACTTTGAAGACACGATATCATTACTCAAGGCCGTAGAGTTTGATCAGATTTTTGCCTTTAAGTACTCACCACGGCCCCTTACCCGTGCAGCACTGCTTGATGAGCACATCCCGGAAGAAATCAAGGCGGAACGTCTTGAAGCGGTACTTGAACTTCAAAAAGAAATAGGGCTCAGGCGTTATAAGTCTATGGAGGGACGGAAAGAGGAAATACTGGTGGAAGGTAACAGCAAGAAAAACCCGAAGGAACTCAGGGGCAGGACCAGGGGCAACCACGTGGTAAACTTCCCAGGGCCTGAAGAACTTATCGGGGAATTCGTTACTGTAAAAATAACAAAGTCATGTTATCATTCTTTGAGAGGTGAAATATCTGATACCCTGAAAGGAGAGGTCAAAGTTAACCTGGGTTGAAATGTCCAGAGAAGATTAAAGTTAAAGTAACGCTTCATCCTGTCTGTTTATATTAATAAATTAACCGCATTGAAAGAATCTCAAATTCGGGTGCTTAATACTTTATTTCATTTAAAACCCTGTTCCGGTTTATCCGGGTCAGGAAATCATAAGTACTTTTCGGAGAAATTATGTCGAATATTTCCATGCATGTACACGCAATAACCTTTGACGCTGATTCCAACTCCCCCATACTTATTCTCAAGGAAAAAAACGGGGAAAGGATCTTGCCGATATGGATTGGTATCCTGGAGGCCACCGCGATTGCTACACAGATAGAAAAAATCGAATTTGCAAGGCCGATGACCCATGATCTTACAGTAAATCTTTTAAAGAAGATGGAAATAGAGATACCAATGATCCAGATATCTGATCTAAAGGACAACACATATTATGCCCTGATAACCCTAAGACAGGGAGACCGCGAGCTGACTGTGGATGCAAGGCCGAGTGATGCGGTAGCCCTTGCCCTGAGGACCAAGGCCCAGATCTTTGTAAACGAGTTCGTCCTAAACAAGATTAAGCCGACTAAAGAAACCGTAACAAAGAATGGAGAAGCAATTCCTTCGGAAGAAAAGAAGTGGTCAAAAATTCTGGAGGAGATGGACCCCTCCACAATTAAGTATAAAATATGAGGACGCCTGCAGAAACCATGGGATACACGCAAAATTTTTTTATGATACGGCTCAGACATCATGTTGGACCGGGAATGAAAATTGAAGCAAAGCCACCGACTGGATTTTTCCGCAGGATCAGATTTGAGCCGCAAAAATGTTGATGTTTGACCTGCACTGCCACAGTCTCTTCAGCGATGGAGGGCTTATACCTTCTGAATTGGTAAGACGTCTGGAAGTCATGAACTACAAGGCCGTAGCCATTACAGATCATGTCGATTCTTCCAACCTTGATTTCATAATTCCCCGTTTGATAAAGGCGGCAAAAGACATCAACCGTCACAGTTCTGTAAGACTCATACCTGGTGCGGAGATTACCCATGTTCATCCTGATCTGATTGACCCGCTGGCAAAAGATGCCCGGCATCTTGGGTGTGATATACTGGTCTGCCACGGAGAAACCATTGTGGAGCCTGTCTGCCCTGGAACTAACAGGGCTGCCATTGAGGCGGATATTGATATACTCGCTCATCCTGGGCTGATCTCTGAGGAAGAGGTAAAGCTGGCGGCCCAACACGGTGTTTTCCTTGAGCTGTCCGGCAGGAAGGGCCACAGCTTGACAAACGGCCACGTAGCAAAGCTTGCCAAAGTTCATGGGGCGAAACTTATAATCAACTCGGATGCCCACGCCCCTGAAGACTTCATGAGCGCTGAAAAGGCACGAAAAGTAGGTCTTGGTGCCGGGCTCAGATCAGAGGAAGTCGAGTCAATTTACAAAGCGGCCTGGAACTGGATCCGTTCACTGATCTGAACGCAGGTGCCGGTGTATGGTCCGGGCCAAATCTTTGGAAATTCCCGGCACTTTATTGATTTCTTCCGAAGAAGCCCTGCACACCCCTGTCAGACTTCCAAAGTGCTTTAAAAGTGCTCGTTGCCGCTTTGGACCTATGCCGGAAATCTCACTGAGACGTGAACACAGTCTCTTGCTATCCCGTTTCTTCCGATGAAAATTGATCCCGAACCGGTGCGCTTCATCCCTCACCTGCTGAAGAAATAACAGTACCGTATGATGACGAGGCAGAATCAAGGGCTTTGGCCATCCCGGACGAAAGATCTTCTCGCCTTCATCCCTTGTCTCCTTTGCAAGGGCCACAACATCAAATTCTCCCAAAAGGCCTGCGGAATCGGCTGCTTCAACTGCATTCACGAGTTGCAGGCGACCCCCGTCTATCAGGAAGAGATCGGGCAAATCCCCCTTTTCCCTTCCCCGGGCGGTCCTCCTCATCATCATCTCTCTAATCATTGCGCAATCGTTGATCCCGCTGACCCCTTTTATATTGTAGTGTCTATAACCCTTTTTGTTCGGCCGTCCCCTGTAAAAGGCTACAAGGCTTCCGACGGGAAGTTCGCCCCCTGTTGTAGAGATGTCCATGCCCTCCACTTTTTCAGGGGCATATTTTAGATTCAGTATATCCATGAGAAGGCCGGCCTTTTCCCTCCATTCCTCATGCTGTCTCTCAAATGAAAGCATGGCCTGAGCGGCATTTGTCTTTGCCATCTCAAGCAGTCTGCACTTCAAACCCCTTGCGGGTCTTCTAAGTGCTACCTTTCTGCCGGCCAGGTCGAATAGCCATTCTGAAATCAGGTCCGAATCTTCAATGTCATGCGGTATAATTATCTCTTTTGGTAATGGACTCTGTTGATAAAATTGGCGAATGAATACGGAAAGAATTTCTTTATCCGTCTCCTCAATAATCCTGCTCAGATTGTATACTTCATGGCCCTGCACCACTCCATCGCGTACCTGAAGCACAGCCAGTGCTGAAGCATCCCCGCTGCGGGCGAGGCCTATGATGTCCCAATTGGAGTGTATGCCCGCCACTATCGACTGTCTCTCAACAATTTTTTCAATGGAATAGACCTGGTCTCTCAAGATCGCTGCCTTCTCAAACTCAAGCGCCTCCGATGCCTCTTCCATCTGTGATCTCAAATTTCTGAGAAGAGGACCTGTCCTGCCTTTAAGAAAAAGCCTTACCTGTCTTACCTGATCCGCATAATCCTTTTCTGAGACAGCCCCCACACACGGGGCGGAACAGCGTCCGATCTGATGTAGCAGACATGCACGGACCCTGGTCTTCATGGATCTGTAAGAGCAGGTCCTGAGCCTGAATAAACACGAAATGGACTTCATGACCTCCCTCACCGCCTTTGCGGAAGGATAAGGACCGAAATAGAGTGCCCCGTCCTTTGCCCTCCGCCGGACAACGCTTATACGAGGAAACGGCTTCTTTATGTCAAGCTTGAGAAAGGGATAGGCCTTATCGTCTCTTAGCACAACATTGTACTTGGGCCGGTACTCCTTTATGAGCAGGGCCTCAAGTATAAGTGCCTCCTTTTCATTGGATGTAACTATAATTTCAAATGAACCGGCCAGCTTCATAATCAGGACTGTCTTAGGCGATACAGACGAACCGGACTTCAAATATGAGGACAGACGATTACGCAGGTCCCCCGCCTTTCCGACATAGAGGACATTATCATTAGGGTCTCTGAAGAGATAGACGCCCGGTACACTGGGAATTGTTGCCAGGCTGGTGGTATTTGAAATTTCAAAACGGACCGGCTTCATGTCTGTTTCACCCCTCAGGGCAATCATACTATACAACGCCGTATGCCGTCAGTATTCTGCCATGAATAAGGCGGGCTTTGCCCTGGCGTAAAAAAAGCCCCTCTTTTGAAGGGGCTCAGCATAATCAATGGTCTACAAACCATTGAAATCATTTGTGGTAGGCGGTACTGGATTTGAACCAGTGACTTCCACCGTGTGAGGATGGCACTCTAACCGCTGAGTTAACCGCCCATGCAAAAAATATGTAGCCTATTAGTATAGTTATTTCAAGTCCGGGAAAGGCCGGAATATGTCATTTATCTCTCAAGACATTATCCAGGGCCTTCTGAAAGCCCTCATCATCGGCCACAGTCTCAAGATCACTGGAA
>DQXT01000034.1 GCA_011042225.1 Deltaproteobacteria bacterium
GCGCTTTGGCATAAAAAGGCCTACATCTAAGAGACAGGATCATAATGGGAAAATACCATGGTAAAGGTACCCCTGCCCTGGGTCATGGACCGGAGTTTTGTAGAATAGCCGAACATTCTGGAAAGCGGAGCAATTGCCTTAACAACCTGGATTGGTCCTCTCGGCTCAATTTGTTCCACCCTGCCATGACGGCTGTTCAAATCCCCGATTACATCGCCCAGAAATAATTCAGGTACCAATATTTCCAGCCTCATAATGGGTTCAAGGAGTACAGGATCGGCTTGTTCACAGGCCCGCTGCACTCCTATAGAAGCAGCGGCCCTGAAAGACACATCGGTAGAAAGACCTTCTTCAAAAACGGCAGCTTTTAATACTACCTCAACATCTAACATGGGAAAACCCTTTAAAACACCGCTTTCGAGTCTCTGGGCTATTGTCTCTAAAATCAGTGCTTCATAACCATCGGGCAGGCATTCAGGCTCAAGCTCACTGATCACACGATTATTAAGCCCTCTTTCTCTGGGAGACACCTGAAGTATTATAGTGCCTGCCTGACGTGCGCCGCCTATTTCCCTGTCAAATCGCTCTTCTATGGTTACTGGCTTCTGAATAGTCTCCCGATAGACCACCTGGGGTTTACCGACTGTTACACAGGCATTAAACTCTCTTAGCAGCCTGTGGATAAGGATTTCCAGGTGCAGTTCGCCCATGCCGGAAATAATTGTCTGACCGGTCTCTTCATCGAACATCACTTTGAAAGTAGGATCTTCCTCAGATAATCTACTTAAAGCCGTATCTATTTTTTCCTGCTGCCCTATAGTTTTAGGCTCTACCGCAACAGATATAACAGGCTGGTATGTCTCAATAGGTTCAAGGAGTATAGGGTGTTTCTGATCACAAAGTGTATCTCCTGTTGAAGTATGTTTAAGGCCCATAACAGCTACTATGTTACCTGCTTCGGCCTCTTTGATCCTTTCTCTCTTGTTGGCATGCATCTGGAGGATCCTGGCCGCCTTTTCCTTATGTTTTTTCCCGGGATTCCACACCTCATCTCCCGACGCCAGTTTTCCGGAATAGACACGCACATAGGTCATCTTACGCCCTTGGTCCATCTGGACTTTAAAAGCAAGGGCAGCAAGCGGGGCATTGTCTTGACTAAGACGTTTTTCAACAGTGTCTGTAACCGGATTTATTCCTTTTATCGGCGGCACATCCAGAGGACTGGGCAGATATCTGGTTATGCCGTCCAGTAATGGCTGTACTCCTTTGTTTTTGAGTGCAGAACCGCAATATACCGGAACACACTGAAGTCCAATGCACGCCCGCCTTATGGCTTCGTGTAATTCCTTCTCGTTTATGGGCTCCTCTTCCAAATACTTTTCCATTAAGGCGTCATCTAAGCCGGCAAGTGACTCCAGCAGATTTACCCTGGCCTCAGACACCTCTTGTCTATACTCTTCCGGTATGGGACTTTCTTTAAACTCGATTCCCTGAGTTGCTTCGTCCCATACAATCATTTTTTCTTTAATGAGATCAAATACACCTTGAAAAGAATCCTGAGAACCAATAGGTAGTGTCAAAACAAGTGGATAAATTCCCAACTGTTTCCTCATCTCTTCAACAACGCCCGGAAAATCAGCGCCAAGCCGATCCATTTTATTGACAAAGGCGATCTTGGGGACCTTGTATTTGTCTGCCTGGTGCCATACCTTTTCCGATTGGGGTTCTACTCCTCCAACGGCACAGAAAACTCCAACTGCACCATCCAATACCCTCAAGGACCTCTCCACCTCTATTGTAAAATCCACATGGCCCGGAGTATCTATTATATGGATCTCTTTTCCCAACCAGTAACAGGTCGTAACGGCGGAGGTAATTGTAATCCCCCTCTCCTGCTCTTCGGGCATCCAATCCATGGTGGCCTGACCGTCATGGACTTCGCCCATCTTATGGGTTTTGCCCGTGTAAAACAGAATACGCTCAGTAAGAGTAGTCTTTCCTGCATCTATGTGGGCAATTATTCCTATATTGCGGATCTGTCTTATTCGATTTTCACGGGTCATATTATGAATTACTCAAAATTCTCAAAGCTATAAGTTTATTGGATAATATACACTCATTGGCAAAATGCATGCGCTCTATTTAACAAAAAGCCTTTAAATACACAATAAATTAAGTGCTTGGGCCATAAAAAACCATGGTGCAAAGACCGGGCAATGACCTATACTGCTTCTTGTCCCCTTTACCCACTATGCTCATTCCAGATTTCAATAATCCTGTCTGCGACCTGCTCCGGAGTCGATCCGTCTGTATCAATTTCGTATTGAGCGGCACTTTTGTATTTTGGAGTCCTTCGCTCTAAGACTTCTGTCACCTCTTCGGTAAAGGTCTTGCCAGAGGTTAAGGAAGGCCGTTCAGTGTCACCTTGAATTCGCGAGACTATCGCATCCGCCGAGGCCTTCAACCAAAATATGCAGGAGTTTGTCTTCAGTGCCTCAATATTTCCAGGCGTTTCGATAACCCCGCCACCGGTATCAATTACTATATTATCAGACCTGGATAATTCCTGTGCCTCTTCAGACTCCAGGTCTCTAAATTTCTGCCAACCATATTTTTCTACAATTCTCGGAATTGACATCCCTGCCCTTTTTACTATTTCCGCATCCATGCCCACGTACTTCATTCCTAGGCTTGCAGCGAGGATTTCTCCCACCGCACTTTTCCCGGTTCCACGATAACCGATCAGCACTATATTCATGATCCCAATCGCTCCATGACTACCCTGCGCATAACCTCGACAGGTGCGGCAACACCTGTAAAACGCTCAAATTGCAACACTGCCTGGTTGATAAACATATCGATTCCGGAAATCACTTTAAGACCGCACGACCTCGCCTCGGCGAGAAGTTTGGTTTCAAGAGGCGTATATACAACATCAAAGACAACCTGCCAGGGTCGAAAAAGTCCAGCGGGAATCAGGGAAGCATCTTTATTCGGCTGCATGCCGACTGGAGTACAGTGAAGAATTATATCCGCATTTTCCATCTCTAATGCAAGAGATTTGTCACTTAACAACTCAGATTTAATAAATACATCAGTGCCTGTCCTTAAATCAGCTGTCAACTGCTGTAGCATAACTTCATTAACGTCCAAAATTGACAATTCATCCGGCCTGGTATTTTGGGCCAGGGTAAATGAAATCGCCCGTGCGGCGCCGCCCGAGCCCAACATAAGGACCCTTTTCCCGTCAATCTCTACCCCGGCGTCAATAATGGCCTTCAAGGCACCCGGCCCATCCGTGCCAAATCCAAGCAATTTGCCATGTTCATTAATAACCGTATTAATCGAACCGATTGAACGATCCACATCTGTTATTTCATCCATATATTTTATTATTACAGTCTTATGCGGAATAGTTACGCTCATGCCTCGAAAGTTGTTTAACGCCCTCATACCTGACAATGCATTTTTTACATCCTCTACCTGGTAAGCTACATAAACGAAATCCAGGTCGAGTTCCCAAAAAGCGGCATTGTGAATAGCCGGTGAAAGACTGTGCGCAATCGGATTGCCGATTACAGCGCAAACTTGGGTGCTGGGACTGATTGATCTAATATCTTTCATCAAAACCTCCCTGGGGATATTTGTAACTGAAGTTCAAAGTTCATCATTCAGGATTACCTTTCTTTCCTCTATCATGCAAGTTAGAGGGCAAGTAAAAAATGAGTTGAATGGATTTTGCCGCAAGTCTGCCTGTTTTCAAGGCGCCTCAAAAGACACATGATGGTATGTAAAGACAGTAAATAATAGAGGTAAATGATTGGAACTGGATCGGCATTTCAGGCCGGGGACAAGTTGCGGCTCAGAACTGATGGAAAAGGTGTTATTCGTGCCGCAATGCCTCTATGGGATCCATTTGCCCCGCCTGCCTGGCCGGGAAATAACCAAATACAACACCCACAGCACCGGAAAAAACAAAAGAAATCAATACGATCCCCGGGTTAAACACAAAGGGGACGGAAAGAAAATGCGCCCCTACGATGGCAGCAATAATCCCAACAACGATGCCGATAAGCCCGCCGCAAGACGACAGGACCACGGCTTCCACCAGAAACTGCATCAATACATCCCGCTCCAGAGCGCCGACAGCAAGACGGATCCCGATTTCCCGTGTCCTTTCCGTCACCGATACAAGCATAATATTCATAATGCCTATCCCGCCCACCAGCAGGCTTACAGCGGCCACAGCCCCCAGTAGTCCGGTAAGCACGCGGGTGGTTCCGGTCATGGTGCTGAGGAGTTCCTGCATGTCTCTGACATGGAAATCATCATCTCCATGGACAATATGACGACGTTCGCGCATAAGGGCCTCTATGTCCCTTTGAACCTTCTTTGTCGACATGCCGTCTCTTGCTGAGACATAAATCCTGTCCACGTCCGTATTGCCTGCAATGCGTCGCTGAAAAGTTCGCAAGGGGATCAGCACGAAGTCATCCTGGTCCGTTCCGAAACTTGATTGTCCCTTGGCAGCGAATAACCCGACTACTTGAAAAGAAAGTTTTCCTAATCGGATTACAGCACCTATAGGATCCTGGCCGCCAAAGAGTTCTTTGCGCACAGTGGCCCCGAGAATACATGCGGCCTTACCGCCACGGTTTTCACTGTCCGTAAATGTGCGTCCCTTTTCAAGGAGCCAGTCGCGAACCGTTAAGTAGGCGTTTGTACTTCCCATGACCGTTGTTGACCAGTTTTCATTTCCGTAAATGCCCTGCACGACCTGAGAAGCCACGGGGGCCACGGCGGCCAGTCCATAGATCTCCAATGCAATGGCCTCGGCATCTGAAACCTCAAAAGCGTCGGCCGTTGATCGCGTGCCTCCGGGGCCATGGTGTCCTTGACCGGGCCTGACCAAAAGCAGATTGGTACCCAGTTTGGCGATATCGGAAGTCACCTTTGCCGTTACCCCTCCACCTAAGGTCACCATGGTAATAACAGCGGCAACACCTATGATAATGCCCAGAATCGTCAAGGATGATCGCATTAGGTTGCGCCGGATTTCCCGTAAGGCCAGAAGTATCGTCTCCCACCACATTATCAAACCCTATGGTTTTGCTCATCGGCATCGATCAAGCCGTCGAGAAAGTGAATGGTCCTTTTTGCAAAAATCGCCATATGAGCATCATGAGTCACCATACAGAGGGTTATGCCCATATCACGGTTGAGGCCAACCAGGACCTCCATGATTTCACGGCTGCAGACGGAATCCAGGTTCCCTGTGGGTTCATCCGCCAGGAGTACCTTCGGATTTGCAACAATAGCCCGGGCGATGGCGACCCGTTGCTGCTGACCACCGGACAGTTCGCTCGGTGTATGTTTTTCCCAGCCCTTAAGCCCGACCGTTTCAAGTGCCCGAAGAGAGTAAATCCTTCGCTCGGCAACGGGGATACCGCGATATATGAGAGGCAGTTCAACATTCTCCAGCGCTGAAGTACGGTTGAGAAGATTAAAGCCCTGAAACACAAATCCCAGGTAGTGACGCCGCAATAGTGCCCGTTGTTTGCGGGTCAGCTTTTCTACGTTCACATTTTCAAACACATAGGCCCCCGCAGTCGGTGTGTCCAGGCAGCCCAGAATATTCATGCAGGTGGACTTGCCGGACCCGCTTGGTCCCATAACAGCCACGAACTCTCCCCGTTCGATGATAAGGTCGATACCCTTAAGTGCAGCCATGGCCGCCAGGCCCGAACCATATACCTTTGTTATCCCATGCAGTGTGATAAGAGGACGGCTTCTTGTCTGTGGAGAGGTCCCTTTATTCATTCATCTGGCGGCTTCCAGGATATCGACCACCACGGCCATGCCGGGCTCAATATCCCCTTCGATGATTTCGGTCAGTATGCCGTCTGTGGCCCCTGTCATAACTGAAACAGCGACAAGTTTTCCATCTCTCTCCACCCAGACGCGCTGTTGTGTATTCCTGGCCGTGGAGTCTTCTCTGTGCTGTTTTTTCCAGGATTTGGGCCGCCGGGGCAGGAGGCTGTTGACTATGCCACCTCCATCGGACTGGCTTTCATCTTCCTTTACAGGAGGGGTGAACCGGAGCGCACTGTTAGGCACCAGTATAGCATCTTCAACTTTCTTAACCGTGATGTCTGCTGTAGCTGTCAAGCCGGGGCGAAGAAGCAGATCTGAGTTATCCACATTTAATACCGTGACGTAAGTAACTACCCCGCTTACTGTCTGTGAACCGAAACGGACTTGACCGATCCGGGCAGGAAAACGCCTGTCCGGATAAGCATCAACGGTAAAAACAGCCTCCTGCCCCTTTTTCACGTGGCCAACATCCGCTTCGTCTACCGCCACGTGGAGTTCCATCCGGGCCAGGTCCTCCGCTAAAGTAAATAACACAGGGGCCTGCAAAGAGGCCGCCACGGTCTGGCCGGGTTCTACGTTACGGTCAAGCACAATACCGTTAATGGGTGAGTGGATGACCGCCTTTGCCAAATCCGTTTCATTAAACTCTAGAATGGCGCGGGCCTCGAACACCTGTGCCTTTGCGCTGGCTTTAAGGGCCTGCGCCCGTTTAAGCGACGCCACGGCTGCGTCCAGTTCGTGCTCTGACGGCACCTTGTTGTTACTTAATGTCCGGACCCTCTCCAGCCTTGCCAGCTCCTTTTGCGCTTCACTTACCGTGGCTTCCGCCTCCATAACCTTTGCCTGTGCCGCTTCCAGGGCGGCCTTAGACTTAAGAACCTGGGCTTCAAACTTTGTAAGGTCCAGTCGCGCCAGGACCTGGCCGACCTGTACCGAGTCATTGTAGTCCACCTCCACAGACTCAATAGTGCCGGACACCTCGGTGCCTACATCCACCTGGTCAGTCGGCTCAAGGTTTCCAGTGGCGGTCACAGTCACAACGAGATTTCCCCTCTTAACTTCCCGAGTCTGGTAGACAACGGCCGCGGAATCCTTGGAACGCATCCATATCAGGGCAATAATGACGCCTGCCATGATCAGCAAGATCAGGACAAGCAGCCATTTCATATATTTTCTGTAGCCCTGTGATTGCTCAAGGCCTAAGATTTGACTGATATTTGATTTAGTCGGCATATCAGATGTCATGACTTCCTTCCAGGTACTGCCCTGTTTTTTCTCTCCGGCTCAAAAGATGACCAGCCGCCGCCAAGAACCTTGTAAAGGGTTATGAGATTCGCAATCGCATCTCCCTCGCTGACTGCCAACTGATCCTGAAACGACAAAAGCGATCGCTGGGCGTCCAGAAGCGTATTGAAATCGATCAGTCCGGAAACATACTGGTTCTGCGCAAGATCAACTGCCTTTCGGGCAGCCCTGCACGCCAGGTCTAAAGACTCTCTGCGATTTTGTTCTTCCGCATAGGCAATTAAGGCATTCTCAACTTCTTCAAACGCCGTAAGCACTGTGGCCTCATATTGAATAAAGGCCTGTTCCTGCAAAGCGGATTGCACCTCGATATTATTCCGGATGGCGCCTGCGTCAAATAGAGACCAGGTAATCGACGGACCGATACTGTGGGTTCGGCTCCCGGCAGAAAACAGGCTGTCCGATGACAGTGCTTCAAGACCAATGGAACCCAAAAGTGAAAATTTGGGATAAAGCTCTGCAGTAGCAACACCCACCAAGGCCGAGTATGCCGCCAGATTACGCTCGGCTCGTCGGATATCCGGCCGACGCCGCAGAACTTCGGCAGGCACCCTAAAGGCGATCTCCAAAGGGGCCACCGGTATGGCCTGTGGTTTGTCAAGGATGTCTTCGAGAAACCCGGGAGGCTTTGCCAGCAGCACGGCCAGGCGATTTTTGGCCTGCTCAAGGCCAATTTCAAAACCGGGGATTTTGGATTGTGTCTGCGCCAGATTGTATGTGGCCTGCTCTAGGTCGAGTTGCGTCGTCAGGCCCGCCTCAACACGCCATTGTGTAATGTTGAAAGTTTCCTGTTGCGTGTCAAGACTGGCCATGGCAATCGATAACCGGGTCTGGAACGAGCGGACCTCTATATAATTCAAGGCAACTTCGGCAAGAAGGCTGACGAGTACGTCCCGCAAATCCTCTTCACTTGCATGTAAGTCGGCTTCAGCCGCCTCCAGCGCCCTTCGCCTGCCGCCGAATATATCCAGCTCCCAGGCGGCATCAAAATCAACAGCGTAGAGCTTTCTCTCGCCCCCGCTTCCCGTTTCCTCGCTGCTGCGGCTCAACCTGACTGAACCACCGGCATCGACCGCTGGGAATAGATCTGCCTTACTAATGCCGCGGCGGGCACGGGCCTCGCGAACCCGTGCGCGGGCCTCCTTTACATCGAGATTTTCCATCACAGCAGTTTCTATCAGATCCTCTAATACAGGATCGCTGAGTGTTGACCACCAACGGGTTAAAGTTTCCTTGCAGCCCTCTTCTGCAAAAAGGCCTGGAGGCAGATGTGTATGCCATGCTTCGGGCACGGCAGTCTCAGGGGGGACATAATCAGGCCCCACGGCCGCACATCCTGCACACGCGAGCGTGGCAACGAATACGCTAACAGTCAATCGTGTCCGCCAAATAAGAATGTCTTGTTCTTTTCCCATTAAATACCTTTATGTCATGTATACTTTATTCCTTGTCGGCATATGACGGCAAAATATCCTCCCCATTAAAAACGGGTATGTCTATAGCAGTTTGTATGGCCTTTAATGTCCGGCGAAAAAATATTTTTTCTTTAGAAATAGGCCTGAGTCCTTATTGGAGCCCTTCAACAGGTGTACGACCGAATTCCCGCCGCTGGTGCCCGCCCTCCCGAAACGGCTTTTGAACACGCCTCAGGTGTTGCGCCAAGGCCTTTCTGTCTTCCGGACCAAAATGTCTCGCCAATTCGATAGTGGCATCGGCAAACCGCCGTTTCATTCGACTGCGCAGTTCCTGCAGCCTTGCTACCTCTGCACGGTATGCCGCCTCATCAAAAACAGGGGCGGCCAGGATCTTCATCGCCCTCTCTCTTGCCTCCCGGATCTGTTTGTGTGCCTCTCGATTTTCCAGACGCACCTCCTCCAAGGTCTTAAAAAATAATCTCGCCTTTTCATCGGGCAACTTGGACGCAAGTTCCCGACCCTGCCTCCCTATAAAGTTATGTCTGCCTGCAAAGTCAGGCCCGTCAAAGCGATGGTACAAACCGCCCAGGATGAACCCGACGAGCATTACGTTCAGGAGAAATGAACTGAATACCAGAGCTTTCATTTTTTTACTCATAGCACATCCCCTTCATAGTACAAAAACGCCTCCAGGTTTATTTGGTTTTGCTCTGAAGAAATGGCCCCTGACGGGTAGAAAAAACCAATAGCAAATCCCAGGATCAGAGCAACAAGAAGGGATAAGGAAACCGCAGTAAGCGCCCGATTCGGCATTCCGAACTCCCAAAAGATATCTGAAAAAAATCCGGCAACCGAATAGGGCCTTTTATCCTCTTTCTGCAGTGAAGCAGAGATAATGCGTTCGGCCAGATCCGGATCGGGATCTTCATACCTACTTTCCCTGAGAACCCTTTCGAAACGTTCTTCATCTTCCAGGATGGCCTGCAGCTCCAATGAGGACTTCAGGGCCTTCAGCCCAGGAGTCCTCATATCTTCAGGCCAGTTAAGGATATCCGTACCGTATATAAGCATATACTCCCTGAACTGTTTCGGGTCCATTCTCATATCGAACCTCCACCAAAATATAGTTTCACTTTCTTCTTCAATGTAGTCTTGGCACGCATGATGGAAGATTGGAGTGCCTTTAATGTCACGCCCATCATATCCGCTGCCTCATGATTACTCACACCTTCATAAAAACACAGGGCAAGGGCCTGCCGCTGACGATCCGGTAAATCGCTGATGAAACGATCCAGTAAAGACTGTCTCTGATGATCGTCCAACAATACATCATGCCCCGGATTTCCATCCGCCATCTCCATGTCTTGCGGAAGGCCAAGCGGCCTTTTCTTTCTCTGGTGATCAACGCAGAGGTTTATGACCACCTTATAAAACCAGGTGTTAAATTTGGCCCCCTTAGAAGGGTCCCACAGCTTCGGTCTGCGCCACAGCTTCAAAAACGCTTCCTGCACAATGTCCTCTGCATCGTCCTTGCTGGAGACAAGACGATAAGCAATACGGTAAAATCGATCGGCGTAACGATTTACTAAAACAGCAAATGCTTCACGGCCGCCCTGCCTTATATGCTGGAGCAATAATGTATCATCAAGATGGGTAAGATCTACATCCATATCTGGTGTAACCTAAAGTTAAAGCAAAAATGCTGTGAGGGCGGACCCCAGTCTTTAAAAAATATTGAATACCGCAGGCCCAGGGCGTCAAGCAGGACCATAGAGCCGTTTACTCAATCCCTTAATAACACAAAAGATCAATACCCCCGGTCTTCCCGGAAGATAAACAACATCGGCCCTTTACCCAAACATTCTGTACAGCACTCACAATGAATTCCGGACACAATATTATCACATAAAGGATTAACATTGCTCTCAAGGATCTGGGCCGATGTTGTTTATCCAAAACCAGGAAAGACCTTCACAGATCTATTCTGTTGCTATTTATGCCTCCATTTCATTGCATGGCGGCCATGATGACCCATTCCGTCCGGAAGCAGTTTAATCAAGACCTTGCGCTCGTCCGCCGTGAACTGGGTTGCCAGAGTCGCCACGGCATCCTGCCTGATGGAATGCATATTGTTTTGAAGGTCTTGCATCTCACCTGTCTTTTCACGAAACAGCTCCTCTTCAAATGGGTCTGAAACGATTATATCTTCGATTTTTTTACGAATTACTGTCATTTGTTCACGAATTTCAGAGCACTTTTCCTGGGCCTCTCTCATCGTCCGATAGAAAAGGGTCTCTTTTTCCGCCGGAAGCTGAGCCAGCAGATCCTGCCTTAAGGACCCTTTGCCACAGCATCCCATGGGTCCGGCTGCACTATATGCATAAGCCACCGACCATATAGACACCGCCATAATCAGCGCCGATACTACCACCTTTTTCTTCATAATTGTTACCTCTCTTTAGATTTTTTCATAGTCCTTTCAAAGTTGCATGCATGCCTATATATTTTGATACGAATGAATCCCAGAAAGTCTTCGCTGTTTTTGAAACTTTTTTCAACGGACCTGAAATCAGAAAAATGCACGATAGACATGAAAAAAGGGGAATACTCTTCTAAAATAGCCCATATTGTCTATTTTTGTGGTCTAAGCCGCATCCAATTAAGGGCATAATGCCGCCTGCGGTCTAAAATGGAGAACCCCTTTTCATGGGATCCCTTGTGGCCCGAGGGAATTGAGAATAGAGTTGCCTGGAACGACATGTACTGATTATATTATATAGTCTCTTTTTCAATAATGCGGTGTCAAAGCATGTAAATGACAGGTTAAAAAAAAGCAGATTTTTGCCGACATATTCCCGATCCTGAGCCAATGTTAAATTTTTTAGAGCAGAGCTTTAGTCACGCCCTTATGATTACCGGCTTTGTCTTTATGATGATGCTGGTGATCGAGTATCTGAACGTCCTTTCCAGGGGTCTCTTTCATAAGGAACTTCACGGCAGCCGATTAAAACAGTATCTGCTGGCCGGTTTTTTAGGGACAACTCCCGGCTGTCTCGGGGCGTTCGCGGCAGTGGCCCTTTATTCGCATGGAGTATTCAGCCTGGGCGCCCTGGTAACGGCCATGATTTCCACCAGCGGAGATGAGGCCTTTGTCATGTTGTCCTTGATTCCGAAAGAGACCATGTTAATCTTTCTCATCCTGTTTTTAGTAGGTATATTTTCAGGTTTTCTGACTGATTTCATGCTTGGGGATAAGGCGATCAGTCGATTGGCATGTCAACAAAAATTCAAACTACATGAAGAAGATGTGTGCCACTGTTTCCCATGGGGAGGCATTAAAGAGCAATGGAGACATTGTTCCATGGCCCGCGGTGTATTGTCCGTCACTCTGTTATTGTTCCTTTTCGTGATACTCAGCGGCAAACTGGGTCCTTCTACATGGAACTGGATCAGGATCACCCTCTTCTTGGTCTCAGCAGTAGCACTTTTTATCGTATCCACCGTGCCGGAACACTTCCTGGAGGAACACCTGTGGGAGCATATAGCAAAGGTCCACGTTTTACGGATATTCCTCTGGACCTTCGCGGCACTATTCCTCATGCACATACTGATTGATCAACTCCATCTTGAAGGCTGGATACAGCAAAATCAGCTGGTCGTATTGGCAATTGCGTGCCTGGTCGGTCTCATTCCTGAATCAGGACCGCATATGATATTTCTTACCCTGTTTTATCAAAATGCCCTGCCATTCAGCATCCTCCTGGCAAGCTCCGTGGTGCAGGATGGTCACGGCATGTTGCCCATGCTCGCCGAATCACGTCTGGATTTTTTCAAGATCAAGGGCATTAATTTATTTGTAGGTTTATGCGTGGGACTGCTAGGCTATTTAACCGGATGGTAAATAGAAGGGTACGATCAAGCCCACACTAAAAAGAGGTAGCTATGAAAATAATCGTTGCAGGAACCGGTTATGTAGGTCTTGTACATGCTGCGGTGTGTTCAGAGTATGGTCATGAGGTGTATGCGTATGACATTGACTCCAATAAGATCAGGGCATTTTCAACCGGTCAGACCGAAGAGATTGAAAAATATGTCAATGAACCGGGATTAACTAATATTATCAAGGAAACAATCGGCAAATACCTGTTCTTTATCTCTGATTTTGACTCAGTCCTGGAAGGTACTGATGCCATTTTTATGTGTCTGCCGACCCCTCCGAATCTGGACGGCTCCACCAATCTTATTTTTTACAATGCCGCGGCTGAAAATCTTGCCTTGGCAGTTGCAAAAAGGAGGGACAAGCGCAGGATCGTGTTTGTAAATAAAAGCACTGTGCCTATTGGGACAGCTCGACACCTGCAGGAGATCATGAATACTCACGGTGTGGAAAATTTTGGTGTTGCTTCAAATCCTGAGTTCCTGGCAGAGGGAACGGCCGTCGCTCAGGCACGAAGTCCGGACCGGGTTGTGGTAGGCTGCGATAATAAAGAGGATTTTAAAATTCTTCGCGGAGTGTATTCCCAATTCATCAATCACGTCCGGATAAAATATATAGAGACAACGCCGGAATCTGCGGAGGCAATCAAGTACGTTGCCAATACCCTGCTTCTTACCTACATATCTTTCTGGAATGGTGTCGGGGCAAAGATCGGGGAAAAATTTCCAAACGTCAAAATAGATGACCTCAGACTCGGGGTTACGGCAGACGACAGGATCAGTACGTGGGGATCTTTTGTAAGCAACGGGGCGGGTGGAAGCTGTTTTGGGAAAGATATCGCTTCATTAATCTACCAAATGCGAAGGGTAAACGTAAGCACGAAGATGCTTGAAGCCTCCTATGAAGTAAACGAATTTCAAAAGGTCTACCTCATTGACAGGGCCATAACCGAGGTGGGATTTCAGTTCAACAACAAGACAATTGCTGTGTTGGGGCTGGCCTTTAAGAAACACACCAACGACATGCGGGATGCCTCTTCAATCAAGGTCATCGAATCTCTCCTGGGGAAAGGGGTGGCCAACATAAAGGCTTACGACCCTTTGGCAATTGATACTGCAAGGGCCGAGTTTTCCACATCTAAAAACATCCTCTTTGAAAAAATCAGCTACTTTCATACAGCCAGAGAGGCTCTGGAAGGATCTCATGCGCTTTTTATTTCCTCTGACTGTGAAGAATTCAGAGGGCTTTCACGGACCATAGAGGAAAGCGTTAAACCACCCTATCTTGTGATGGACGGACGGCGCATGATTCCTGATTTCGAAGAGATGGTTTCCAAGGGATTCAGTTATCTGGCAGTGGGCGCAATGGCTATCAAACCGGTATAAAACCAGGGATATAAGATTATGAAAGGAATAATTCTGGCCGGGGGTTCCGGAACGCGCCTGTACCCGATTACCCGCGTGGTAAGCAAACAGCTTATGCCTGTTTATGACAAGCCAATGATATATTATCCATTATCAGTGCTGATGTTGGCAGGTATACGTGAGATACTTGTTATATCCACTCCTGAGGATTTGCCCAGGTTCAAAGAACTTCTCCATGATGGTTCACAATGCGGCCTTTCCATCTCCTATGCAGAGCAACCTAGCCCCGGGGGACTGGCCCAGTCCTTTATTATAGGAAAGTCATTTATAGGCAGTGATAAAGTGGCGCTTGTCCTTGGGGACAACATATTTTTCGGACACGGGCTTCCGGACATACTCAAAAGATGCAGCAAACTGGAAAAAGGCGGCATTATCTTCGGATATCTGGTGCGTGATCCTGAGCGTTACGGGGTGGTTGAATTTGATCAACACGGCAATGTTATAGGGCTCGAGGAAAAACCTGCAAGGCCCAAATCCAAATATGCCGTTCCCGGACTCTATTTTTATGACAATGAAGTAATAGAAATAGCAGAAGGTCTCCGGCCCTCAGTCCGCGGAGAGCTTGAAATAACCGATGTGAACCTGGAATACCTGCGGCGCAGTCAACTTAGTGTGGAACTCCTGGGACGGGGATTTGCCTGGCTTGATACCGGTACCCATGAATCACTGCTGCAGGCCAATGATTTTGTACAGGCCATTCAGGAACGGCAAGGGCTCAAAATTGCCTGTATTGAAGAAATCGCCTTTCGTCTTGGCTATATAGATCAAAATCAGCTCAAAGAGCTCGCCAAGGATATGTTGAAAAATAATTACGGCAAGTATCTTATGGAGATCGTTCCAGAGGAAAAGACCAATGAATTTTACTAAGGCAGACCTTCCCGGTGTCTTTTTGACCGAGCCGGATGTATTCCGAGATATCCGTGGCCTTTTCATGGAAACCTACAATCAGACAAGGTATGCAGAAGGCGGAATAGACCGGGTGTTTGTCCAGGACAACTACTCCCACTCCGGGCATGGCGTCCTTAGAGGACTTCACTATCAACTCAAAAACGCCCAGGGGAAACTGGTATTTGTAATAACAGGAGAAATATTCGATATTGCAGTAGATATACGGCTCGGCTCGCCCAGTTTCGGACAGTGGTTCGGGACCTGTCTTTCGGCAAAGAACAGGCGACAGATCTTTATACCGGAGGGTTTTGCCCATGGATTCGTAGTGCTTAGTAAAAGTGCCGATGTTATATATAAATGTACTGATTTCTATACACCAGGGGACGATTACGGAATCTTTTGGGCAGATCCGACCATAGGAATCGATTGGCCAATAAAGACCCCGATCCTCTCTGACAAGGACAACAAAAGTCCAAAATTAAAGGAGATCCCCAGGGAACTTCTCCCCGTATTCCATTCAGCCTGAACTGGTAGACACCGCCGGCATAAGACAGGTCATCAAATTCTCAATAGACCGTTGGAGGAGGCCCTTTTCTGAAAAAAGATCGAAGGCCGGGGGAATATTCCCTGACCTCCTGGAACCGGCTTACCAAGTAGTACCGGTCCACCTGCACCTTGACCAGGACATTTTCCAATGAGGTGGCAAAATCCACCAGGTATGGGTGTTTGTCCCGATAGAGGCCGAAGAAATAGCCCGTCTCCGCTGGGGAGCACTCCTCGGCCACGCCCATGACAGTCACGGCTATGGCCTGCTTCACGTCCTCAGGCTGATTAGTACGGTTGTCCACAAGGAGGGCCACCCGTGGATCGGTCATCAGGTTACGATATTTGCGGCTCGCCCTCGGGGTTGCTACCACCAGGAATCTGAGATCATCACCGGCTGCAAAGGCCATCAGGCTCAGATAGGGCCGGCAGGGCATGATCAGTGACCCATAAGAGGATTTCCACGGCCTGGTCAGTCCCCTCATCGCTATCGGCCTTTTCCAGAAGGAAGTCCGCCAGCCAGAGGGTGCAGATAAACCAGGGATTCCCAACAACCTCCCGGCTTACCCTCTGGTAAGGATCGTCTTCATAACGAGCCATGCCGCCTACTCGCGTCTTTACCCATAATCGTTTGCGCAATGTATCCATAGTGGCAACCAGTCGGGCATCGTCTGCCTTATACATCCCAAAGGCAAACAGGCCCCAAATACTGGAGTCACAGGTGGCATCCACCTTACCCTGGGCAATAGGGTTGCCGGAAAGGACCCCGTCTTCAGCATCCCTGAAGGTGCCCTCCCTGTCCGTAGTCCCTTTTTGCCCCACTGCATACTGGCTGATACCGTCTCCATTAATACTCAGGCCACTGGCGAGAAAGTATCTGTCCCTGTGAATAGCGTACCTACCACGCCAATTAACCGAAAATTCTATTGATGCATGATCGGCGATTTGCATTTATTTCACACGACTATTTTAAGAAACCAGATTTATCCAGCCGCCCATCCTGATCTAAATGCACTACTAATCTATAATTTCTTTAGCGGTCGGATTGAGTGTAGTTATTTTGTGTTTTTCCATTTTTTAGTATGGACCTTGAGGTGCTGGATTGTCAAATCTAAAAATTTCTTAACAGCGTAGAAAAAGATGGGAATATTCAATTCTTTCATCAAAATTGACAGTACTTACTCCATATATACAAGTATTCTATTATAATAGGCAAACTACCAGAAATGCCTGGTCATTATTTATCCCCTCTATAATTTGAAACACAATTTTATGCTCAAACGGCAGCAGCATGACAAGTATTGATGTATACTTAATTTATTATAGGTTAAACTATGATGGATTTATTGACTGAATTAAAAAATCTCATCAAAGCACTTGATAAAGAAAAAATGGATTATGCACTGTGCGGCGGGTTGGCTTTAGCTGTATATGCAAGACCAAGAGCTACACTTGACATTGATATTATGGTTCAACCTGATTTGCTTGATAAGATCAAACAAATAGTAGCAGATCTCGGATTCAATATTCCCGCTATACCCATGACATTCAAGGGTGGTGCAATTAAAATCCATCGTATGACAAAAATTGACAATGAATCCGGGGAACACTTGCCATTGGACTTATTAATTGTTACCCCGGAGACCAGACTTTCATGGGACAGCAGAATTTCAGTCGAATGGGGAGAAGGGGCATTAAAAATTTTATCTCCAAAGGGCTTGATTATGCTTAAATCGTTAAGGAAAAGCGGCCAAGATAAAGATGATATTGAATATTTGAGAGAATTAATCGATGAAGATTGATATGAGTGCAAAAGCGATTACGAGTCGCCTAAAAACCGTCAACCAATTGAGAAAGGCCTGTCTGTCACTTGCAAATTCAAGCGCCGGAAAAGTAATTAGAAAACAATTTGCCGCCAAATCGGGTAAGGGCGGGGTTTTCTCCCGCCCTCCACACACCAAATAGCATACGGGTCCGCACGATACGGTTTCACAGCGAGCCGCCTTAGCCCCTAGCTTTTTTAACCGTGACATTCCTTCCTGTATCAGGGCTTTGCCAATACCCTTCCGCTGATACTCCGGTAACACTGAAACGGGTCCTAGCCCGTACCAGTGCATGGTGCCGTCCAAGATGGTCACGGGGGAGAAAGCAATATGCCCTACCACACGGCCATCAGCTTCTGCGACCAGCGACAGGCTTCATGGAAGTCTTATTACTCCTTTCGGCCTATGTTTGATCTAAGCCGCGAACTTTGTGAGTCGGCACCAGCTGGTTGGCCATTTACTATCATCTTCACGTCCAGATCAGTAACTTTGCGCCCACGAGGCCGAGAAAGATGCCAATTAACAAATGATCTAATTCTGGCAGAGCTGATACCCTTTTTAAGAATTCGAAAGCAAAAAAAATTGACCAATTTATTGCTAAATATCAAGAGGTTGAATTTATCCATTCATTGGGGCCAAATCATTGAGTGTCAATACAAATGCCTCAAAAATGGATTAAATGGTGTTAGCATACCAGATTTAATAATTGCCCAAAATGCAAAACAAAATAATTGTGAAATTTATTCGCTGGACAATCATTTTAGTCTAATGAAGGATATCCTCACTCTTAATATACAAATATAGATTTCAGCAGTGCCGGCTAAATGCTTGCACTCAGACCGGTAAAGCCATGGCGCGTCAAGAGGAAGTAATGGATTTGTCCAGGGTCTGTTATCTGAGATGGATAAGCGCGAAAAGGAGACACTGCGTTTATCATCAAAGATAAAGAACCTGAGTTTTCTTGCAAAGGCAATTAAAGAGTCACATAATTGTACTCTATTTTAAACACAGAGTGTCTCATTTTCATTGACAAGTTCCGGGCTGGGTGCCAGTTTCTTACGCATTCTAAATCTTCGCTTATCCGGCTTTTTTATGGAAAAGACAGCACTAAAAGCAGCCGTTGTGACTAATCCCGAAGGTGTCGCCCTGCACACCTGCAAAAATCCTGAAAAATAAAAAATATGTGGGGTATATATAGTTTGGGGTATGGCTTTTTTATTTGTATTATAAAATTTAAAAAGTGACTTAAATATCTGTTTTTATTGGCGGTCCCAAGGGGGATCGAACCCCTGTTTCCGGCGTGAGAGGCCAGCGTCCTAAACCCCTAGACGATGGGACCGTTATGAAGTAACGGGGAGCAAAATAAAGGTCTAGGCCGGTTGTGTCAACCCCAAAGATAACTGTTCAGGGTACAGAGGCTCAGGATTCTGAAAATAATTCTGGTGCCAGTTTTCGGGTACCGGCATCTTCTGATATAAATCTGGGCGCCGGGCCTCAAGTAAAAGCCGTGGTCTGCCCATAAAATCGGCTCCGCAACAGACATTTCTGCCGGAGATATCCCTCAGGTTATCCAGCCAGACAGCACCCTCCTCGCAGCGAAGCAAGTGATGATCAAGGATAAGAGTATCCACGTTCGCCGCTAAATGCAGTGCATTAATCCAGGCCTTTTTTCTCAAGTTAGATGAAATAGATCTGAGATAAATGGGTGGACCGGAAGCCAGAACGATGTTGGGCTGCCATTTGAGAACCTTTTCTACTGTTGAATCATCCAGAAGTTGAATATCCGAAGCGTGGACGAATATAATATCTCCCATGTTGATCCTGATCATCATAACACTGCCAAACCCTCCATTGGCCATACCATGTGGTACCGGCTCAGAAAAGCTCAGGGGACCGTCAGAATGGCCCTCTGCCACCTTCATGTTAGGGCCGAGTATTTCAGCCAGTTCCAATGCCCTCAGTTGAATTTTGGGCGGCAGGTCCCTGTCGGATTTACTCCAGCAGCGCAGATTCTGGAAATGACCTGGAAGTTGCTGAAATGAAAGCTGAAAAGGATTCGCGTGCAGCAGAGGTATATGATCACCGTGAAAATGGCTGATTACGATATCAGTGGCGGTCTTCAAGGCATTTATGATGTCCTGTCGAACCCTTTGACCCACCGCTATCTGGAAGGGATGGGGAAGCAGGCCGTTACGCTTATATCCCAAGGCAAGGCCGGGATCAATGACAATACTGCGTTCCCCGATCTTTATCAGACAGCAGAGACCGCGAACCCCCATGGACTCCGTACCTATTATTTTAATATTCATGGAATGAATTCATAAACCCTTTTCAATACCGCGCACATGCCGCTTCATCCACCAAAGTAATATAAGTCCTGGTAAGGCCACCAGGGCTGTAATGAAAAAAAAACAGGGCCACCCGACCCATTCCACCAAAAACCCTGATGGTGGACCCACAAAGACCCTGCCCATTGAGGCAAGGGCCGATAAGAGTGCGTACTGGGTGGCAGTAAAACGCCGGTTACAGAGGGCCATAAGAAAGGTTACAAAGGCCGCTGTACCCATGCCCCCGGATAGGTTCTCAAAACCTACCGCGGCAATCATGGCACCGTAGTTCTTACCGATCCAGGCAAGTAGCATAAAAGAAAGATTGGATACTGCCTGCAATATGCCGAAAAACATGAGCGCACCAAAGAGTCCTATCTTTGCCATGAGTCCTCCCCCGAAAAGGGCACCCGCAATAGTGGCAACAAGACCAAACCCCTTATTTATTGTACCTACGTCAGTAGGGCTGAAATCGACTCCGCGGATAAGAAAGGCAGTAGTCAAGGTACCGGCAAATGCATCTCCTAGCTTGTAAAGTACAATAACTGCCAAAATGGAAAATGCTGCCGGCCTTGAGAAAAATTCCTTTACTGGGCCTGAAATCGCCTCGGCCATACTCGCAGGGGGTGAAAGTGAAAGCCTTGGCTCCGGACCGGCAAGGGTCGCAAAAATTCCTAATGACATGATACCCGCCATTAAAATATAAGTGTTTTGCCAGCCTATGCGATCTGACACTATGAGGGCCAAGGCCCCGGACACCAGCATGGCAATTCTGTAGCCGGTAACTGAGAGCCCGACTCCTAATCCTCGCTCCCTGTAACCCAGCAACTCGGTCCGGTAGGCATCAATTACAATATCTTGAGATGCAGAACTAAAGGCCACCATAAGGGCTAAACAGGCCATAAGTAAAGGGGCGCCAGCAGGCGCCGTAAAGGCCATGGCAAATATTCCCGACACCAGGATCCCCTGAGTGATAAGTATCCATCCCCTTCGTCTTCCCATCCAGGATGGACAAAAGCGATCCATGACGGGTGACCAGAAAAATTTCAATGTGTACGGGATACCCACCAGGCTGAAAAGGCCTATCGTGCGGATGTCCACACCATCCACCGTGAGCCAGGCCTGTAATGTACCGCTGGTCAAGGCCAGGGGAAGCCCAGAGGCGAACCCCAAGGGCAACATGACCGCCAGACGCCTGGAGGCAAAAAAAAGGATCAATGATCTGAGACCGGGAATACCCATATTAAGGAAATTTCTTAAAGCCTCTTAATCATGATCCAGCATGGAATCTTAATAGAATGATCTCCAGATGATGATAGTCAGAGGCTCTCTGATCCTTTTCCAGTGAATCTCGTGCCTAGCGGATTTTCTCATAGGTCCCCACAAGCTCTGCTGTGGTAATTATATGCCCTGCCATGACTTTTTCCAGCTTTGCCTTTGTAGGAGTTCCCATGTCAGGAAGTACCTCATCAAGGACATAAAGTTTGTGGAAGTATCGGTGCCTGCCGATCGGAGGGCACGGGCCCCCATATCCCTTACGATTCCAGCCATTGAGGCCTTCCAGAGTACCTGAAGGAAGTTCAATAGACTTAACGGCCTCTGGAAGATTGTTTGCATCAGGAGGTATATTATAAAGTATCCAGTGTACCCAAGTCATCTTCGGCGCCCTTGGATCCGGGGCGTCTGGATCATACACTATCAAGACCAAGCTCTTCGTCTTTGCAGGCAAGCCTTCCCAGGCAAGCGGCGGTGAGATGTCCTGCCCATCGCATGTGTATAAACTTGGGATTTCCCCATTATGTTCAAATGCTGTAGAAGTAAGTACCATGGTTTCCTCCAGATCGCAGATGGTCTCGCTGTCTGCACAATCAATGTCTGCATTGGAAAAAAGAAGTATAAACAATAGACAATAATATAATAATCTGTTCCGGCGTGTCACAATGCCTCCTGTTAAACGATCCCAAGAGTTCTCTTTATCTTCATATAGTGTGTCCTGCGATCAGTTCAGGCAAGCTGTTGTCGAAACCGCTGTGACAAATGCTTTTACCCGATCTCAGATTTTAATTTCCCTTACAACAGCAACCTTATTCAAAGGCCGGAAAACAACTATCCTTTGAGTCAGTATGATCTCAAAAATTAAATTTGTCAAAATCCAGGAAAAATCACAGTAAATATGGGGCGTTTCATAAAAAAACAGAAAAACAGTTTATGGATCAATATGCCAACTCTTCGGTCGATTTTTGTCATAGACAAATTCAATAGTTTTTTAATTTAGCATTAATAATTTCTATTTGTTTAATTGATTATCCTGATGTAAAAATACCTATCGGTTTTATTTGCAGTCACGACCCTTATAACTCATGGACCCTATATAAATGCACAAGGAACAATCTTTCAGGATAGATAATTTGCTGAAAGAGCGAGGTAGTCAGAAAAATGTTTTCCAAAAATTACTTTGTAACCTCCTGGGGAATAATAGGCGTAGGTATTTTGATCGGGGTCTTTGCCGCTCTTCTGCAGAAATGGGGCAACCCCGGGAACATGGGCATATGCGTAGCCTGTTTTGAGAGGGACGTTGCAGGCGCACTCGGGCTCCACCGGGCAGGGGTGGTCCAGTACATGAGACCTGAAATTATCGGATTTGTCCTGGGCTCGTTGATTGCAGCTCTTATTTTCAGAGAATTCCGCTCCCGGGGGGGATCATCCCCCATAGTGAGATATATGCTGGGCGTCTTTGCCATGATCGGTGCGCTGGTCTTTCTGGGATGTCCGTGGCGGGCCATGTTGCGTCTTGCCGGCGGAGATGGAAATGCCATTTTCGGGCTGCTTGGCCTTATAGCCGGCATCTGGATAGCCACCTTTTTTATGAAATCAGGATATGATCTGGGACGCTCCCACAAGACATACACCTCTGCAGGATGGATTTTACCCATAACCATGCTAGGATTCCTTATACTTATGCTGATCTTCCCGCAAGTCCAGGGGCAGGACAAGAGCGGAATACTCTCTTACAGCCTCAAGGGTCCGGGTGCCATGCACGCCCCGCTTATTATCTCTCTTGCTGTTGGACTTGGCGTAGGTTTTCTGGCCCAGAGGAGCCGTTTCTGCACTATGGGGGCCTTTCGGGACCTTATCCTGTTCAGGCAGGTCCATCTTTTGTCAGGGGTCATGGCCCTCCTGATTGCTGCTTTTTTCACCAACTTTATTATAGGTCAGTTTCACCCCGGTTTTGAAAATCAGCCGGTGGCTCATACGATGGCCCTCTGGAATTTTGCCGGCATGGTGGTAGCCGGTATGGCCTTTGCGTTGGCTGGGGGATGTCCGGGACGCCAGCTCTTTATGGCAGGTGAAGGGGATGGAGATGCCGCGGTGTTCTGCCTGGGAATGATTACAGGTGCCGGTTTGGCCCACAACTTTGGCCTGGCCAGCTCACCCAAAGGAATCGGGCCTTACGGTATTGCCGCGGTGATTATAGGATTTTTGTTCTGCCTGTTTATCGGGTTCACCATGAGAAAAAAGTCTGCATAAGGAGAGATACAGATGGGCAAAACTATAGATGCTCGGGGTCTTTCTTGCCCCCAACCCGTCCTGATGACCCTGGATGAGATCAGTGCGATGAACAAGGGAGACCTCGTAGTCCTTGTAGACAATGAAGCCGCCAGAGAAAATGTGATCCGGGCCGCTGCAAGCCAGGGATGGCTTATGACATCCATCCAGTCAGAAGATGATGAGTACAGAATTACCATCTCAAAGGAATAACCGTGCTCTTTTCGAATCTTTTTTTCAAACAGATACTGCTAAAGACTCGGGAACAAAATCCGGACAAGGGGATACTGATATTCGAGAATACCAGCCAAGTGATCCGGGCCGAGAGCATCCTCAAGAATCAAGGATGGGGAATACGGGTCATGGGGCCTCCTCCTGAGATTCAGCATGGATGTGATCTGGTTATTGAGTTTCCCCTGATTGAAGAGCTGAACATCCTGAGATCACTGAAACAGGCTGGGGTTTCGCCTTTGGAAGCAGTCCCGGCAAACAGTCCATTGTTAAAGCCTGTGGATATCTTTCAAATCAAAGACTACGGGGCCTACCTCATGGTACGCGCTGCCAATATGAAGCTTACCGTGGAGAAGGAAACACTGACCATTGTCAACATCTCCGGTGGCGGCTGCCCGGACGTCCCATATCTGGCCAAAGAACTGGTAGGCAAAACTCTGAATGAGGCACCGGCGCCACGTGAGATCGGCCACACCCTGTGCGGCTATGCACTTCAGCTCGCGTTTGAGGAGATGAAACACCGATGCTCGCCGTAGTGGGAACAGTACCTGATCAGGGCTTCCCTTTGGCTGCGGGAAAGGTCACATTGAAGGGAGACCGTATATACATTCAGGGCCATGGCATTACTGTGAACCGGGGAACCCCTGCCCTTCTGGCGGCAGCAATCAAGACCGCAAAGACCCTGGGCGGACCTGAACCTTTTGGGTACCTGATCGGAGACATAGGTCTGGGAGATGGCAGCAGACTGCTCTATGAATATCTTACCAGGCACATCAAAGAACATGATTTCGGCACCATTGCCTTCCACTATGTTCAACCGGACGTGGATTGGCACAACCGGGTCCTGTTGGCCGTAAAAGAAATGACGCGCAGGCCTGTCCTCATAGCAGATGCGGGGTTCATGTATGCAGCTAAGATGAGCGGCATGGCCTCGGAATATGACCTCTTTGCGCCCGATGTCGGTGAATTGGCCTTTCTTGCGGACGAAAATGCGCCCCACCCCTTTTATACCCGCGGTTTCATCATGCACGAAGAAAACCGTGTTCCGGACATGATCGCCCGGGCATACAGTCATAAAAATGCCTCTCGCTTTCTCCTGGTCAAAGGGAAAGAGGACTACCTAGCTGACAAGGTAGGGATTCGAGCCACCATCAAAAATCCGGCAGAGGAGACAATGGAGGCCATAGGAGGTACCGGCGATATAGTGACCGGTATAGCGGCCGCTCTTATCAGCGCCGATTGGGAAATAGATAAAGCCGCTGCCTTTTCGGCCTGGGCTAACCGTCTGGCCGGGCATTACTCAAAGCCCACACCAGCTACGCAGGTAATTGAGATTATCGACCATATACCCTGGGCCTTGGCGGAGCTGTTTTTAGGCAAGAAATGAATACAGAATCAGGTAAATTACATAACTGTGAAATTCATTCTGAAATGACTGTACTTGAAATCGTTCACTCGTACAAAAAAACAGAGAATGTATTCAGAAAATACGACAAAAAGGCTGGGACGTGTATCTGTTGTAACGCATTATTTGAGACCCTGGAAAAAGTGACTGAAAAATACAAGTTGGACATGAAAGAGCTGATCAGAGACCTGGAGACAGAGATCAACCGCGGTACAATGGATCGTAATTAAGTTATGATTTCAGGCAAATTAACAAAATATCAGGCAGATAATTCAGATATTTTGCAAAAGAGCACTCAAGTCCGCAGGGAGCAACTATACCACCAAAATTTTCTCTTTTGGCTCAGACACTACCTCACCTATTACGGTTGCACTGGTCATCCCCCCTCTTTTTAATTCACTCAGCAAATCATCAGCATCCTCACTTGCTGCGGAAATCAGTAACCCGCCGGAGGTTTGGGCGTCGAAAAGGATATCCCGCATAAACCCGTTCACAGAAGGCGCAAAATCCACAAATGTCTCACGGAACTCCCGGTTTTTGTAAGTTCCGGCCGGCACCAGGCCCATTCTGGCATATTCCATGGCCTCAGGCAGGCATGGAACCAGGCTGGCCTGTAAATTAATTCCTATATCGGTATCTATTATCATCTCGCACATGTGACCCAAAAGACCAAAACCGGTGATATCGGTACATGCATGGACTGGATAATGTCGCATAACATCGGCTGCATCACGGTTAAGTGCAGCCATGAGACGAGTGACACTTTCAATGGTCTCATTGGAGGCAATTCCAGCTTTAATAGCCGTATTGATAATCCCGGTACCCAGAGATTTTGTCAGTATTAACTGATCCCCTGGTTTCATGGCCTTCTTAATAAGGACACGATTTGGATGGACAAAGCCGGTGACGGACAGACCATATTTCAATTCAGCATCCTCCACACTGTGCCCTCCCACCAAAACGACATCGGCCTCCTTCATCTTATCCAATCCGCCCTGAATGATCCGCCGGAGGACGGAAAAATCCATCTTTTTTAGAGGAAAGCACACTATATTCATGGCCGTTTTGGGAACACCTCCCATGGCATAGACGTCACTCAGGGCATTGGCCGCGGCAATTTGCCCAAACCAGTACGGATCATCCACGATTGGGGTGAAAAAGTCTACCGTCTGTATGATGGCAATGTCGTCGGTGATTTTATATACGGCTGCGTCGTCAGCCCGCTCTAATCCCACGATAAGATTGGGGTCGGTTGGGTATTCCAATCCACATAATGCCTTATCCAGGTCCCCTGGAGGAATTTTTGAGGCTCACCCTGCGCCGGAAACCGTCTCGGTGAGGCGAAGCCTTTTCTTTCCGCTCATTGAATTTTCCTTTATCCCTTCCACTATCCGGCGATATCCCTCTCTGATAAGATGCTGCATAGTAGGGCGCTTCCTGCAAGGTTGCGCTGCAATAGGCACTCCACCTGACTTATCCACCTCCGTCAGAATTTCTTATATCCATTGTACCGTGATCAGTCATACAAACCCCGTCCAGCCCTCCGGACTTCGAGTGAGTCAATATGTCCTTCAGATCCAGGCTGCTGCATGTTGAAATTAGGGTATGTACATGAAAGTCAAAAAGCATAATACATGTTGCTGATAATTCGGCAAAAAGTCAAATTAATTTTATAAATGAACAGGACCGTATCAATAGACATTTTCTATTAGCATCATATTCAATTAGGATTTAGTATTTAACCATATACCCTATTGCTTTTATTGTAGAACATATCCGGCGTATATTAAATTTGTGAACCTATATTTTAGACTTTTATATAGTTAAATTCAATAAATCCATTATTTTATATTTATTATTTCTATTTGACCTATTGATTATCCTGATATAAAGATTCATCTACGTTACAAAGAATCGTGAGAATTCTTTTGCGTTGCCGAATGAGCATCAGCCTGCATTCAGTGGGATGAGGGGAAATCATTTGTCTGGATAATTTATACAAAAATGGACAAAACTAAATCAGAGGGAAAGGAGAGAGGAAATGAAACGATCTGTAAAAATTCTTTTTGTTTTCATGGTCTGTATTTTTTGGGCAGGGAGTTATGCCTGGGGAGGATTGAAGTTCGAAATTGATGACCAGACCGGTACGGTAAAACAAGGCGTTCAACAGGCCAGGGACTATGATAGGCAGGATCCGCTGATCGATATTCTGATTAGCAAGGGTATACTCACGGAAGAGGAGGCGAAAAAAATACAGAAAGAGGCTGTAGTCCTGGAAGAACAACGCCAGCATGAGGAACAGGAGGTAGCAAAGGAAATTAAAGACACGCGGCTCAAGGGAGAAATCGGGGCCTGGACCCAGGTCTGGTACCAGTATGTGGAGCATGGGGAAAAGGATGGCGGAGACCTTAACGATTTTATGGCGCGAAGATTTTACCTTTATTTAAAAGGCGATATAACTCCTTATTTCAGCTTCTTTACTCACATCGCTGCTGACCGTATCGGGCAGGAAGGATTAGACAGTCCCTCTTTAGGGCTTGGAAGCGGCATTGCATTCCGGGACCTCTGGATTACCTTCAAGCCGAGCGAGGCCTTAAAGGTTCAGGCCGGAAGGATGTATGTTCCGCTTACACGTAACTATGGCACAACATCGACAAAGTGTATGTTGACCACCGACCTTCCTTTTCTGCAGGGCGGTGTGCGCGGAAATATCTTTTATGCCCAGAAGGTAGGTCGGGATGACGGCGTGACCATATGGGGCAATCCCCTGGACGGGCGTCTTCAGTACCGGTTTATGGTCTCTGAGGGGGTTGAAAATGACAACAATCCTGATGATAATCTCCGCTTTGTAGGTCGAGTAGCCCTCAGTCTCCTTGAACCTGAGAAAGGCTGGTTCAATATGGGGACTTATCTTGGGAAGAAAAAGGTCCTGAGTCTTGGCCTGGGCTGCGATAATCAGAATGATCTGACCCTGAACGGCCGAGAGGACCAGAACAACCTCGTATGGACTGCTGATGTCTTTCTTGACCATCCACTGGGAGAGGGTGCCGTGACTGCAGAAGCTGCTTATATTGACATTAAAAACTGCACTCAAACACATAACTTTTCCGAGTTGGCGGCAGGCGACGATGCCAAAAACTGGTATATCCAGGCAGGATATCTACTGCCGGGCAAAATAGGTCCCGGCCTTCTTCAACCTTATATCAAATATGAGGCGGTCGACGTGGATGACAAAGACGATACGGAGTTCATAACCGCAGGATTAAACTACTTCGTCAAGGGCCACAATGCCAAAATCAGCATGGACTATACCTATGTCGGACAAGATAGTGACAGGGAAGACCAAAGCATCGCAACCTTCCAATTAGCTGTTGGATTCTAGGACAGCTGATAAAAAACTGACCAGGCTAACCGTTCATTTCCTTCTCTTTGCGCTCCCTAAATCCCCTCGCGTTGCCGGAAATGGACGGTTATTTTATATTCAAGTATCTCTATCCGCCACACTTAAAAATCACCTCCACCCGGAAATCAGGCAAGTGACCGGCACATTTAAGAAACGCATCTATATCTTGCGGTGTTTTTTATTTTCAGCTTAAACACGACTTACTTGACTCGTGTCCACCTTTTGTGTTACATCCAATATCATGAAAGTAAGGCTTGTCCGTATCAAAATATTTTGGCAGACACGCCACATATTGCCTCCTTTTTTTCAAAAAGGAGGTTTTTTTTTGGCATGAATTGCTTTACCGCCCAACACATATTAGGAATTTACAGCCTCTCACCGGATGAAATCACTTTCATTTTAGATACTGCCGAGTCTCTCAAAGATATTCTTCAAAGACCTATTAAGAAGGTACCACCGTTGCGTGGCAAAACCGTAGTCCATCTCTTCTTTGAACCAAGCACCAGGACCCGTCTCTCTTTCGAGCTGGCAGCCAAGCGACTAAGTGCGGATACGGTGTCAATTTCAGCCAATACCAGCAGTGTTTTGAAAGGAGAAACCCTTATTGACACCGCACGAAACATCGAGGCGATGAGGCCTGATGTCATAGTCATGCGACACCCCCAGACGGGGACCCCTCACCTGCTCACCAAATACGTTAAATCAGCCGTAATCAATGCTGGGGACGGTACAAACGAGCACCCCTCTCAGGCCCTGCTGGATGTCTTTACCGTGAGGCAACACCTGGGACACATTGATAATTTAAAAGTTGCCATACTCGGAGATATAATTCACAGCAGAGTAGCTCACTCGGATATAATGGCTTTTACAAAGATGGGCGCAAAGGTGGTTGTATCCGGGCCTGCTACCATGCTTCCTTCACGTCAATCTGAAATCCTGGGGGCAAAAGTGGTGTTGAAGATGGAAGACGCCCTGGAATACGCTGATGTAATAATAGCCCTCAGAATTCAAAAAGAACGTCAAGGGCAGAGTCTTATCCCCTCATTAAGAGAGTACTCATTGTTCTTCGGCCTTACCCCTGACAAGGTAAAGTTGGCCAAAACCGGTGCATTGATCATGCATCCCGGACCTATCAATCGTGGAGTAGAGATGGCACCGGAGGTGGCGGATGGGCCATATTCTGTAATCCTGGATCAGGTGACAAATGGAGTAGCAATAAGAATGGCTCTGCTATCTCTGCTTCTTACAAAATCATGAAGGCTGAAAGTGCCTGATTAATAAAGGTAAAAAAAGGAAATTAAACCCTGGGCTATGAACTCTGAATCTATAAGTAACTACCTGTTTACAAATGCACGTATAATAGATCCATCCCAAAATATGGATTTTGTCGGTGATCTGCTGGTAAAAGACGGGACTATAGCAGCTGCAGGTCAATCTATTGAAGCTCCGCAGGATACCATGGCCTTTGACCTGAAGGGAAAATGGCTTGTACCTGGTCTGTTGGATATGCATGTTCATCTGAGGGAACCCGGAGAGGAATATAAGGAGACTATTGAATCCGGTACATCTGCCGCTATTGCTGGTGGTTTTAAGGCAGTGGCGTGCATGCCCAACACCCAACCTGTTAATGATTCTGCGGGCATCACTAGATTCATAATTGAAAAGGCCCGGAGTTCGGACCGGGCAAAGGTCTATCCGATTGCAGCCATTACACTGGGACAAAGAGGCGAGCAATTGACGGAATTTGGAGACCTCCTCAACGCAGGTGCAATAGCCTTTTCAGATGATGGCCTGCCCGTGAAAAATGCGGCGGTGATGCGTCAGGCCCTTGAATATGCATTGAACTTTGATGCACTTATCATATCCCACTCCGAAGAGCTTGATCTCTCCAGGGGCGGTGTAATGAATGAGGGCCGGGTATCCAATATTTTAGGTCTTAAGGGGATTCCTGCAGCAGCTGAAGAAATTGCCGTATTCAGGGACATAGCCCTGGCAGAGTTGACCGGAGGCCGTATCCACATTGCCCATTTAAGCACGAAAGGTTCGGTTGAAATAGTCCGGCAGGCCAAAAACAGGGGGGTACGGGTCACCGTAGAGACTGCGCCCCATTACTTCAGTCTTACAGAAAAAGCAGTATTTGGTTACAATACCTTTTCCAAAATGAGTCCGCCACTCCGCACAGAGGAAGATCGTCTTGCAATTATCCAGGGCCTAAAAGACGGCACTATAGATGTTATTGCCACAGACCATGCCCCACATAGTGTAATCGAAAAGGAATGTGAGTTTCAAACGGCTGCAAATGGGATCATCGGTCTTGAGACCGCCATACCCCTTTCGCTCAATCTTGTAAGGGATGGTTCTATTTCAGCATCTCAAATGATCAGATGTATGTCTGTTTCTCCCTCAAAGATCCTGGAGGTCCCTGAAGGAAGCTTGAAAAGCGGAAATTCCGCGGACATATGCATTATAGATCCGGAGGCAATTTTTACCTTGACCCTTGAATCCCTTCATTCCTTAAGTCATAACAGCCCTTTTTTAGGGAAAGATCTCCAAGGAAGGGCCGTCCTTACTCTTATTGAAGGCCGTCCGGTCTTTGATCCCACAGGCATACTGAGCATACCTAAAGCAAACCAAGGTACCTGAAATGAAATTAAGGAAACGCTTTGTTCTATGTACCGCAATATCATTTAGCGTGACTAAATTTTAAACACTTTAGGGTTCAGAAATTTCAGTGACATGTTTTTCGGCACAGTCTGTCCGGATATGCCCGCTCCAAGCCTCTATACATTCAATAGCTCTCTCCATTCTGTCGATAAGTATTGCGAATGACATTGTTCATTCTGATATAGCAGCAGGTCAAGGCCGACGAGGTATATAAATTTTCGTGTCGGAGGTACTTATATGAGTTTTGTGCGTCCTGAAAATTTTTTCAAGGGAGCGACAAATAGCCAGGATGATACTAGACCCAAGATCCTGATAGTTGATGACGACCAAAGCCTCAGGGAATTTCTGGAAATACTCCTTGCCAAGGAAGGTTGCGATACATTTTCCGCATCCAGTGGAGAAAAGGCCCTTCGTCTTATGGAGAACAACGAAGATATATCACTGGTTATAAGTGACGTGAAAATGCCCGGCATTGACGGAATGACTTTACTTAAGGAAATCAAGACTAAATACCCTGACGTCCCTGTAATATTGATCACGGCCTTTGCCTCCCTGGATAATGCAATGGCCGCGATGAAAGAGGGTGCATGGGACTATCTTACCAAGCCCTTTCGGCTGGAAGAAATCAGAGAGGTTGTTGGAAAAGCCCTTGAGACTAAGCCAAAGGCCCCATACATGATCAGAGATGTCGCCGACAAAATTTATAAGCTTGACAATATGTTGACCAAAAGCCCTGTCATGCTGAAAATATTTCAATTAATACCCAGGATAGCGTCCAGTCCTTCCAGTGTACTCATATCCGGTGAAAGCGGCACAGGAAAGGAGCTTGCCGCACGAGCCATTCATAACCTTGGAATTCGCAAAGACAGGCCCTTTATAGTTATTAATTGTGGAGGTATCCCGGAGAATCTCCTTGAAAGCGAGTTGTTCGGCCACAAAAAGGGGGCATTTACCGGTGCTGATCGTGAAAAACAGGGCCTGTTCGCCATAGCTAATCAAGGTACTATTTTTCTGGATGAAATCGGAGAACTGCCTATGACCTTACAGGTCAAACTCTTGAGAGTGGTGCAACAGAAGTCTTTTACATCTCTTGGCGATACCAGTGAAAAAAGTGTAGATGTGAGGATATTAGCAGCGACTAATCGTGACCTGGAAAAGGAAGTAATAAACGAGCGATTCAGGGAAGACCTATATTATAGACTGAATGTCATTCCCATTCGTATGCCGCCATTAAGAGAACGTACTGAAGATATCCCTCTCTTGGTCCAGTACTTCCTGGACAAGTATTCCAAAGAACAAAATAAGGCCGTGCAGGGAATATCCAGCTTTGCCATGGATGCATTAGAGAAATACTCGTTTCCTGGAAACGTGAGAGAACTGGAAAATATCATCGAAAGGAGTGTTGCCCTTGCCACATCAAATCTTCTGCTCCCTGACAGCCTGTCCCTGGCTGAATATAAGCAGCAAAAGTCCGTCGAATCCAGCCCTTTTTCTTATGACCCGTATCTGGGGCCTGAAGGTTTAGATCTTGAACAGTTCCTTAATTATATAGAAAAAACTCTTCTAAAAAAGGCGCTCAAGATGACAAACGGGGTAAAGACAGAAGCCGCCAATATTTTAGGGCTTAACTTAAGGTCCTTTAGATATCGTCTGTCCAAATATGCCCCTTAAGACCTTAAATAGCCGCCTGTTTTACCGTCTAATTGCAGGCCGACTGGTTATACTGGTTCTGCTGCTCTGCATCACCTATCTGCTATCCCAATATTTTGCGGATTCCTTTGTCAAAATGACTCAATTATCCCTGATCCTGGGAGGGGCATTTTTTCTTACCGCTGTTTATACTATATGGTACGAAAAGAAAGGCCTGAATAAATGGCTCCTATATACCCAGACACTCTTTGATGTCATACTGGTTAATCTCGCCGTATTTTGGACCGGCGGGTTTGAAAGTCCGCTGGTATTCCTGTATCCGGTTGCCATTCTCACGGCATGTATTCTTGGGAGTCAAAAGGAGGGTGCTATATCAACCTTCCTGTGTATCATCAGCTATGCCGCTCTTTTCTGGCTCTATGATATTCCCAAAAACGGATTTAACGAAACTTTATATATCTTCTTTATCACCATAGCCTCCTTTAACATCATCGCGTCTCTGGCAATCATCCTTGCCAGACGTCTTCATTATACTGAAAAAAAGCTGTCGGATACCAAAACAGATCTGTGCCGTATGGAGGAAATCCATCACCACCTTGCGGAAAGCATCCAGTCAGGTCTGATCACGGTGGACGAAAAAGAAAATATAACCTTCTTTAATCATGCGGCTATTAAAATCCTCGGACAGAAAATCATTAATGGATATGGGCAACCCCTAAAGGAATTCTGGCAAACAGGGGCACAGCTACTGAAAAATTTTATGAACGGGGAGGAGATTAAAAGGCACGAAGTAAGCCATACAGACCCTCAGGGCTTACCCGGATTCCTCGGGACATCTATCTTTTTGTTAAAAGGCTACAAGGAACAACGTCTTGGATATGGAATAATCTTTCAAGATATTACGGAGATAAAGGCAAGGGAAGAGCAATTTCAACGTATGGACCGCCTTGCCGCCCTTGGTGAAATGGCCGCGGGACTGGCTCATGAAATAAGAAACCCTCTGGCATCGCTGTCCGGGGCAGCTCAGTTTCTGGAAGAATCGGCAATACTGCATCCTGAAGAAAGAAGGCTGCTAAAGATTATTGGTAGAGAAAGCGACCGTCTTAATGATATTACTAAGTCTTTTCTTCTCTATGCAAAGCCGGAGGGGAGAAAGATCCAAAACGTATCTCTGCTGGAAGAAATTGAATCGGTTATTTCCTTGATAAAACAGAGAAAAAAACTGCGCGACGCAGATATTGAAACAGACATAGCGGCTAATCTAAAATTCGAGGTGGATCCCTCTCAGTTCAAACAGGTCGTTCTGAACCTCCTGCTGAACGCGTATCAGGCACTGCCGTATACAGACGGAAGAATATCAATCAATGGAGAGAATGGAGAAGGAAATCACCTGATTCTTAAAATATCGGACAATGGAACCGGCATAAAACCGGAGGACCTTCCGAAAGTATTCAATCCTTTCTTCTCCACCCGTCCGGACGGGACAGGTTTGGGCCTGGCAATAGTACATAGGCTCGTTCATGAATGGAATGGTGATATTAGGGTGGATTCTAAACAAGGCAAGGGTTCTACCTTTACCCTGCATCTTCCAAAACACACGAAAAGTGTCAGTTGTTGAAAGCTAAATAAGATCTGCAGACCGGCAAAAAGGCCGGTCTGCAGACATAAGTTTCTTTGTCTAGTCTCTCCAGACCCACTCGTCCTTGAGTTCTATCTTCTTTTCTTCACTGAAGAACAGTACATTATCCCAACAATTTTTGAATTCACCAAAGGGTACATACCACAGCTTGACCTCCACTAAAAGCTCATCTGCAATAAGTTCCCTGGTCTTCTTACCGTCTTTCTCTACATCAGCATATGGGAAAGGTATCTCAAAGACTTCCTTGACCTTTTTTAGAGGCGGTATGCAGGTATCTCTCAGCAAACCGCACTTCTCATAGGGTCCTCTTCCCATTTCTGACCCCCTGCCGAAACGTCCGGGGTAGGGCATGTAGATGACCTGATCATTATAGATTTGTTTTTCCTCTTCTCCATCCATTGTCTTTGCGGTCACATCCAGGACCAGCCTGTTGGGGGTGGGTCACCCGTCAGGAATGGCATGACCTGACTTATTATAGATCTCCACGTTAATTACTCCAAGAGGAATAACGCCTTCTACACTGTCTTTGCGCCAGAAGTGTGACATGGCATCGACTTCGACATCAAAGGCCATCTTGATCATTGTCTCATTCCGGTAGGCCTGCATATCGTGGCCCAGACCAGATTTGGCCATATGGCATTCCTGGCAGGTATCATGTCCCCCCTCAGGTATATAGGCAAAGAGGTAACTGCCGTATAATGTAGCACACTGGGAAGGCTCATCTAGTTCAAAGTTGGGTCCCAAACCATGGCACTGACCGCAGAATATGGATTCATTCAGGGCCGGGGCCTTACCTAGTTTGTTAAAGTCGGGGTGATCATGTTCACCTTCTTGAAATGCATAGATTGTATCCGGCTGGGGATAGCCATCGGCCCATTTGTGGATAATGGCCTTTTTGTTATGACATACCAAACAACCGATATTCAGGCTTGCTATTTTTTCTTGAAGTTCATCCGCTACATCTTCATATGCTTCGTCGTCATATGCCTTTTTGCTTGCACTCATCCAGTCTCTTATGGTCTTTACGATTTCCCTGGCCACATCATCCGTTGCCTCATCCAGTTGAGGCAAGTGACACTTGGCGCACATCATGAGATGCCGGACCTCGACATCTTCGTCCGTTTTCACGCCTGAATAAGGGAACAACTTCAGGCCCATATCTACGCTGGTCAGTACGGTCGGAGCTGTACGCGGAGTACCCAGAATGGAAACAGCATGCAGGGAATTCTCCCACTGTTCATATTGCTCTATGTGACATTCCCCACAAGAACTCGAATCATAGCGGGCGGCGAGCTCGGCGATAGTCTTGGCCTTTGGAACCTCTGCAGGCTTTGTGCCACAAAGCCCATAAGAGGACCAAACGCAGCCTACCAGAAACAAAACAGTTACAATCCTCAAAACTCCCATAAATACCTCCTTTCTACTAATAACGGATTGAATAAATTATCTGGATATTTAATATATTAACTGATAGTTATTTCACAATAAATTGTCTATAAAAATACCCAGGCATTAACTGTTTCTGTATTCCATTTATAAATACACAGGTCTAAACAAATAAGTGGAGACTATCATAATTTAAAGGAAAGGTCAAAAAAAAATACATCAACTCTGAGATTGCAGACAAAGCCCACGGCAACTAAACAGCATGCCAGGGAAATAAGTAAAAATGTCCTCAAATAACATATTGGCCGACCTTATTGCCAAAATTTAAAGTTTATACTAATAATGTCTACCAACTTATCACAAATTTCCGTCTTTTTGATCATAGCCTGCAAAAAACTAAGGGGGCCACATGAGGAATGTTCTTATAATTATAAGTACTGAGGACGGCGAAAGCATTTACAATGCGATGAGGCTGGCAAATCTCGGCGTAAAAAAGGGTGATGAAATCAGTGTATTCATGCTCGGGAAAGGTGTCCTCTATGAAAAGAGCGGAGGCGAAAATTTTGACGTAATGGGACAAATCAACATGTTCGAAGGAGATTTTTATGTCTGAGGTGTCTGTGCGAAATCCCACGGTCTGGAGGGATCAAGCAGTTGTCCGATCGGATGGATGGATGACCTCTACGAACTGTCTATGGAGGCCGATAAAGTCTTAGTATTTTGAATGGAAATTCTACTTCATACCTGCTGCGGGCCATGCACCCTGTACCCGGTTAAAGAAATTCGAAAAGAGGGTAGCAGCGCCCTTGTCTATTTCTACAACCCTAATATACATCCCTTCAGGGAGTATGAACGCAGAATCGAGGCCCTGGAAACGGCTTCAGATAAATTCAAATTTCCGGTGCTTTGGGATCAGTCCGGATATGGACTCAGAGACTGGCTGAATCAAATAGGTACAAGACGGGACCCGGATGAACGCTGTCCGGTGTGCTACCGCATTCGTCTGGAAGCTACGGCCCGGAAGACCGTGAAGCTTGGACTGCCCGCCTTCAGCACAACTCTCCTTTACAGCCGTTACCAGAGACATGACCTTATACGTAATATGGGGAAAGAGCTTGCTTCTGCATATGGAATAGAATTCTATTACCAGGACTTTCGTAATGGCTGGATAGAAGGTATAGAGATCTCAAAAAGACTCGGGATCTACAGACAACCGTATTGTGGCTGTATCTATAGCGAAGAAGAGCGCTACATCAAAAGGGCAAAAAGATTACAGAACAGGATTCTCGCAAAGTCGATGAAAGAAAAAACAAAATGGGACAAATGAGAAAACAGGGGGATGACCTGGAGAAGCGGCCGCCTGTTTATCAGGCTGAAATCATCAAAAAATTTATTCACAAAACAGGCAGCTGCCTCAAATTTTTAGACATTGGATATCAGATGTCTTATTTTTAATCTGAACCCATGAATTGAGCTTTTTCTAAATATAACTGTAAAATACCATGAATTTCTTGCCTGAATTTGGTAAAATGCTGTTGATCTTAGGAATAATGGTTGCGGCATTAGGACTGTTTTTAATATTAGTTCCCAAGATCCCCCTTCTGGGCAAGCTGCCTGGAGACTTCATAATCAGACGAGACAATTTCACCCTCTATTTTCCCCTGACCACTTCTATAGTTCTGAGTATAGTCCTGACCCTGATATTTTTCATATTCCGCAAATGATCTATATAAAAACACATCATATACCTCGACCTTTTGGCAAAATCATATTTCAGGACTTTTTACTGTGTAATCATAGATGATCCGCCGTGACTTTCTTAAAAAGACAGGTATTTGGGCCTTTGGCTTAGGGCTCATATATCCTGTTTATGCCTTTGTGAACAAAAAACGATTTCGTCCACCCATAGAAGTCCGTTTGAGAGGCAAACTAAAGCCTGGTGAATTTTTGCTTGAACCAAAATTCGTCCTGTTCGAAACCGAGCAAGGCAGTTTGGCAGTATCCCGAACTTGCACACATTTAGGCTGTATTATCAATTATAAAGAGGCCGACAAGGAATTTATCTGCCCCTGTCACCAGAGCCGTTTCACGTGGAATGGCAAATATCTGTCCGGCCCGGCAAATAAGGATTTGCCCAGATTCCAGGTTACGGTGCTGGAAGAAGATGAGGGATATATCGTCCATATACCCAAGGGGATATTATAAAAACGGAGATCTAGTAAATTTCCGGATAATATCCTGTAATTCCAAAGCCCTATAGCCCGAATGTTGACGACCTGTCTTAATTTTTCGTCGTTAAAGGCCCCGACTATGCCGGCCACCAAACACATTGCTTCTGCCTGGAGCAAGATATTTTCCCTGTATGACCGGCCTCGATAACGGCCTGGCTCACGGCCCTTTTACCACATTTGTTCGTAATCCGGCAATATTCAGCAGTAATCAGAATATTCAGAGAGGCATTGGACATCCACATTTGTGACAGGGCCGTCACGGCCGCTTTATTTCTCAGACCTCCTGCAGATACTAATGAAACGGCATGACCCTTCGGGTCGTAATGACAGACTCCGCTTTTCAGTCCTTTAACAGAATTTTCACCGACAATGGAATAAACAAACAAATCTTAAACTTCCACACAATATTCTAAGCTGCTTGTAACTTGACTCTAGAATGGTAAAGGGATATGGGTATTCTAAACAAGACAAGTCACAAAGCATTTAACAGGAGTTAATTAATGTGAAGCAAGATATTCTCCGCACCTGTATAGATCCATCCGGGGTCTTTATTTGCGCCCTTCACCAACCAACTTATAAGGTTATAAATCTCAGACAGACAGATAGCACGGCGGTGCTGGGCCACGATTCAGACGGCAACACAATCGATAATAAGACCAACTTCCCCCATGGCGACATTTTTATCAATAATGTAGGAAGGGTCTGGGAAATACCAAATGCCTTCCCTTTCTGGGGTGCCACATACATACTTTATGAACAGGCCGAACAATTCTCAAAAAGTCCGAAACAATTTAGATTCACAAGAGGCAATGAAGAATATGTCAAACCTTCGCCATTACTGAAAGACCTGTTGAATGGGTGCTTAAAAGGTTCTGATGAAAAGATATATTCTCTGGAAGATCTCCCGAGATCTGTTCTTTTGTCTCTGGCACAGACATCTAAAGATCCTGAACTCCTGAAGGCCATTGCACACCTGGCATGCCGGTTTGAATTAAACGGCAACCAAGAGCCAGTCGGTATAAAATATGAAAAAGACAAACAGGGCCGACCCAAACCGGTTCTATTTGACCAAGAGCTCTTTGAGATAGTTGGTAACAATATGGCCTGTCCGGATAATTATAAACTGGCCATGGTATTAATACCCGGAATCCAGGGAAACAGCCCGATTGTCGGCGAGTATGCATCCGAACCCAGGACTCATATATGGGAATATCTCAGGACCGGCAGCTACATCCCATGGGGTCATTATGCATCCAACATGGCCCACGACTGTGTTAGATACAGGGCAAAAGAATTGCTTCCCGAAGACATAACCGGCCTGCGCCATCTCTATTATCAGAGGATATATACTCAGATGGCCCTAAACCTCAATATTGTACAAGAAATTGTTCGGAAAAATGTTAATAACTTGCCGGTCTCTGAGCTTGAATCCCTGAGACGTTCGGTTGTAAAAGAAGTGGCAAACAGGTCGGAGAAAGGAGAAGAACTGCCTTATACAGCCAGCCTTTGGGGCTGGAACTATGGCTTTGATTTCTCTTCATCAGGATATAGATTACATGCATCCCATCAGCAGATTCATCAGCAATTTGCACTCATACCTCCTAAGGTGAAATCCGCGGAAATGGGATTGACCGGATCAAAATCAATCCCCACCTATGCAGTGGGAGATAATGTAACCTTTTTTGCGGCCCTTTATAAAAAGTCTTATGGACAGCCTTTTTTTAAGACCTATTTAAAGGCAATCCATTCCAATAAACGATTAGACGGGAAAGAAGGTCCGGCATCGAGTCTGATTGTCTATGAAGATAAAAACGTCATGGTTCATATTCCCAAAGCCCAGCGCTCTCATGGCGAAGTCCAGATTATGACCATTTGCCCAGTGGGCAATGTCCTTGAGGCAGATACTGAGGTACGTAACTCCCTGGATTACTGTATCAGACTCGTAATCAGGACCTTGGACAGACTGGGGGCCCAAATGGTCACGGCCTACGAAATCTCAAAACGCTTCAATAATCCAGACAAAGATCAGCGTCTCTTTTACTGCTTCCTGCCCAGACTTCCAGGTTCCCCGGGTGCTTTCAGTGAAAGGCAGGAAAGATGGATCACGGGTCATTACCCGGAAGACTATGCAAAGGCCTTCAGAAAGGCCATGAAATCAGTCCAGTCTGACTGAAGGAAATAATCTCTGATCCGTATGAGGCAGGAACAGGCACGAGACATAATGTTCCATGAACCGCGGGCTATCACTGAGATCAAAGTGGGTCATCATCCTGGCGACTCTGTATAGATCTTTGGTAACAGGCCACGAAATAGCCGAAGCCCTTGCCCCGAGAAGAGAGCTGTTGCCAGCAAAAAAGAAACGGTCCCTTGGAATATCAGGAAGCAGCCCTATAGTGACGGCCTGGTCAATATCCAGATAACTTCCGAAACTGCCTGCTAATATTACACGTTCCAGATCTTCAAATCCCATGCCCACTGATTCCAGTAATGTATAATAGCCGGCGAACATTGCACCTTTTGCCCGAATAAGATTCTCAATATCCGCCTCTGTAAATACAATATCCCGATCTATGGAAGTAGATTCCGCTTCTATTAACACATATTCCCATCCATCCCTCCCGAGGCGTACCCTGTCTGTCTTCAGATCGTTATAAAATTTTCCCTGCTGATCCAACACACCTGCCATAAAAAGACCGGCCAGGAGACTGATTATACCTGATCCACATATTCCCCTTGCCTTTCTGCCCTCAATGGTCAAGACCATAGGTTCAAATGTATGTGGATGTATATGTACTACTTCAACTGCACCTTCGGCAGCGCGCATGCCGTGCGTTATCCCGCCCCCCTCAAAGGCAGGTCCCGCTGAGCAAGCTGCACACGCCATCCAATCCTGATTTCCCAGGACTATCTCTCCGTTGGTTCCCAAATCTATAAAGAGCGTAAGCTCCGGATGGCGGTTAAGTCCTACACCTACCACTCCGGCCACTATATCCGCGCCAACGTAACTGGCTACACAAGGGCCTAAAAACATGCGTACGTGTGCCGGAACATCTATACCTGACTCTATGGCCCTCACCGGAGGAAACTGGGTAGCAACAGGGGTATAGGGTTGGGTCCTCAAGAAACGCGTATCAAGTCCGAGAAGTAGGTGAATCATTACGGTATTTGCAGCTATAGTAATGAAACTTAAAGCGTCCTTTTTTCGGTCCGTATCTGAAAAAAGTTCATTTAAAAGCTCATCAAGACATTCAATTATCTTTTTCTGCAGGGTCTTAAGGCCTTCTTTCTTTTTTGCAAACTCTATACGTGAGATAACGTCTTCCCCACAACTGATCTGCGGATTATAACTAGAAACCCCTTCCAGGACCTCTCCGCTTCTAAGATCAACCAACTGGGCCGATACAGTAGTAGTACCTATATCCACCGCCACCGCCAAATGCTGGCCTGTGGTATCACCCGGCTCAACACGAATGAGACGACGGACATCTTTTTTTGCGCCCTCCATTAAGCTCACCGTAACTCTCCATTCATTGCTTCGTACGTTTTCCGGCAGATCAAAGAGGACCTGGTTATCTACCTCCAGTGAAATTGCCTGAAGCCTGCCCTGAATAATCTCGCGTTTTAGCCTGTCAAGATCACTCACACTGTCCTGAAGGCTTGGCTTGGGCAGGCTGATAACGTGTTTTCGGACTACAGGATGTAGTTTCCAGTCTATGACCTCCTTCTGGGTCTTGATCCAGGATGCAGCCTTTCTGACCGACGGCGGTCTGACAACCTTTCGGTCCATCTCAGACTCAACCGGTACACGGACCACAACATCTGAGATAGGAAAAGTGGCACAGGCCTTCCAGCCCCCCTCCGGCAAGGCCTCTCCCCTGACGTGCCCTCGTTCCAGGAAAATGCGGCACTTATTACAAACCCCTGCTCCACCACAGGAAGAGTTAATATGTACTCCAGCCCTCATAGCCGCCTTTAACAGACTTTCATCCTGATCTGCAATTATAGTCACGTCGGCTGGCAAAAAGGTTATATTATTCATAACTAAACATCCTATCTCCTCAAATTATTACAGGTTCTGTGATATTATTTACAGATTTTTATTACATCCAGCAAACTCGAGTTTATTTTTGGACGAATAATCAGTCAGCACTCTTCTTGCAAGAGTTTCTACAAGTATGCTAGCATTATAATACTAATTAAGGAGATATTTGAGCATGAAAATCCTGGTAACCGGCGGAGCAGGTTTTATTGGTTCAAATGTGACAGATGCTTATATAGAGGCGGGTCATGAAGTTGTAGTGGTCGACAACCTATATACAGGAAAATGGGAAAATCTGCATCCCAAGGCAAAATTCTATTTAATGGACATCAGGGCCCCGGAGATACACAAACTACTGGAATATGAAAGGCCGGAGGTGATAAATCATCATGCAGCCCAAATCTCCGTCCCAGCTTCTGTAGCAGACCCTGGATTTGACGCCTCAGTAAATATCAAGGGTTTTATCAATCTATTGGAAGGTGCCAGGAGGACAGGAACGCGCAAAATCATATTCATATCCTCGGGCGGGGCCATCTATGGAGAAGGTAAAGAGTACCCTACCTCTGAGGCCTGTAGCCCTAACCCCTTGTCTCCTTATGCCATAACAAAAGCCGTTTCGGAAAACTACCTTCACTTCTACAAACACCAATACGGACTGGAGTATATTGTCCTTCGATATTCCAACATCTATGGCCCCCGCCAGATACCTAACGGTGAAGCCGGCGTAGTGGCCATTTTTATGGACAGACTACTTGAAAACAAGCCATGCACGATATACCATTTTCCATCTGAACCCGAGGGCATGATCAGGGACTATTGCTATGTAGGAGATGTGGTTGACGCAAATCTCCTTGCCCTTAAGGCAGGGAATAAAAAGGCCGTGAATATCGGTACAGGGAAAGAAACCAGGACCCAGACCCTTTTTGAGACCATATTTGATACAATCTCCATCAAACGCCCTATCAGCAATTCTCTGAAAATACCAGACAGGACCTCTGCAAGGCCGGGAGATCTTGAGAAAAGCTGTCTAAAGATATATTTGGCTGAAGAGGTGCTGGGCTGGAAACCCAAAACGGTTCTTTCTGAAGGAATAGAACGGACGCTGGACTGGAGAATGGCCCATTGAATGATTGAGCTGAGACACCAAATATGTGTTATTGATTCAATTCACCCGCCTGTCTTACGGTTGCGAGCCGATATTAAACTATATTTTATTTTTTTGCAGTATAATCGGCTAATGATCTGTGTCTGTGAGTATATATCTAGACATTAGTTGACGGGATAATTTTTTAATTATGAGACAGTCAATATCAACATCAACTTTCAAAATAGGAATTTTTCAGTTTACTTCCGCAGAAAAAGATATCCACGCCAACTGGAAAAAAATTGAATTCGCAACCAGGAAAACTGCAAGGGCCGGAGCAGAATTACTCCTACTTCCTGAACTATGGGCGACAGGCCCTCTTACTGAGACGGACAAATATCTGGCCAACGAAATCCCCGAACTGCTTTACAAGCTTAAAATTTTGGCGGAAAATAATAGAATCCACATAGTCGGCACACTGCCTGAATTAGAAGTAGAGAGATCAGATGAGAAACTCTTCAACACTACCTATTTGATTGGACCTGACAGTACATTCCATACGTATAGAAAAATCCATCTATTTGGCCCTATGAAAGAGGATCATATCTTTAGTCCAGGGACTGATCCCGTCGCCTTTTGGATACCCATTAGAAAAAACGAATTAGGAATTGGCTTGATAACCTGTTTTGACCTGCGCTTTCCAGAACTTATACGTCATCTTGTATTTCAGGGAGTGGATTTAATACTATTGTCTGCCTTATGGCCTGTCAGCCGGGCACATCATCTGCAGATCCTTATGGAATCGAGAGCTATTGAAAACCAATGTTTTATGGCAGGGGCGAACGCCTGGGGCATGATTGGAAGCACAGAATTTGCTGGAGGCTCTAAAATTATCGGGCCCCGCGGGGAAATCCTGGCAAAGGCCTCTAACGGAGAGACAATCATCTTGGCTGAAATTGATATAAATGAGGTTCACTCCACACGTCAGGACTTCTTTACTGCACATGCACCAAGGTCTTGGTGGCCAAAGGCCAATAAAAAAATAGTGGACCTGCCCTCTCTTAATATCGCGGTCAATCGAAGACGCAGGACAGGCCAAAAGATGGTTTTTACCAACGGATGTTTTGATCTCCTGCATGCTGGTCATGTTTCATATCTGGAGTCTGCCAGGCATTTAGGTGACTATCTGGTAGTAGGATTAAACAGCGACAAATCGGTCAGAGAAATTAAGGGACCGGAACGACCTGTAAATAGCGAAGCCATGAGGGCGCAAGTGCTGGCTGGACTTGCCGCCGTAGATTATGTGGTGATTTTTAATGATTCCACTCCGTCCAACATTATCCGTAACATTGTTCCAAATGTCCTGGTCAAAGGAGCAGATTGGAAAGAAAAAGACATAGTAGGGGCCGAAGTAGTAAGGAGCGCAGGGGGCCTTATAGCAAGAATCCCCTTTGTCCACGACATATCCACCAGCCGCATATTAAAATCAAAATAACCGTTAGAGGTCTTGGATTCAAAAATTGAAGACTTGAATCTCGGATTTTTCAATCTTTCAATTTTAATTTTCTGACCAGCAAATAATATCAACAAACTTGTGACAAAAAAATGTCATTTTTTACGTAAAATGTTTATTTATGTCAAAATATTGACTTGAATTTTATCTTCTATATTAGATCTTAAAAATATTAAGATTAGTCTCATTCATATTTTTAAAAGCATCTCCATATCGGCCTGCTCACCTATTATACGATCGTTTAGGGTCACTTGATATCTTAAACCTGTAAATCATTTAAAAGGCCTCAACAATCTAATACTTTGTTTTTTAATAAAAATATTTAACAATTCATAATTACATTGTTGGAGCTTAATCAATTCACGAAATTACAGAGCGCCCATTGTAAAGCATCTCAGATTTAAATTATTAATGATCTAAAAAATAAAGAGAATGCCTTTTCATGCTTTTGGTATAAGTGTTGCTTGCTAAATCATTTCATAATACGGATGGAAATCTTTCTTGGATATTCGGTTGTGATACATGGATTTATATGACTTTTGTCCTATCATTATTAATCAGACTAAAAGGCATGAGGAACCGGTTATTATAATTTCTATAGAACTTAGAATATATTAAAAGATCTGTACAGCCCCAATAAATGAACTTGGACGACATGTCTTGAATGTTAGGAGTAAAAACCATGTTGGCAGTAACGTCAGATATTTCCGGGGACACTTTCTTAAAACATAAGCAAGTGATGGCAAAGGCCGCAAGAATACCACTTAAAGATTATACTGATGCCTTTTTCGGCAATGGCAAATCACTCACGCAGGAAAAACGTGAGGAACTAATCCTCAAGTATTCTCCCCTGATAAAATATGTTGCCGGGAAACTCGCCATGCGCCTGCCCCCAAACATATCTCAAGACGATCTCATAAGCTCAGGAGTCATAGGATTAATGGATGCTATCGAGAAATTTGATTCATCAAAAAAAATCCGTTTCAAGACTTACGCAGAATTCCGCATTCGTGGAGCCATACTGGATGAGCTGAGATCCCTTGACTGGGTCCCCAGATCTATAAGAAAAAAGGCCACAGAATTGGAAAAGACATACCATTATCTGGAAAAGGTACTAAACCGCCCTCCCAAAGACAAAGAAGTTGCCCAGGCATTAGGAATCAGCATAGAAAAATTCTACAAATTATTGGATAAAACAAAGAGTGTAAGCTTCCTCGACATAGAAACTATCCGCAGAAGAATGCCGGATAATAATGAAGAAGACCTGTTTGATTTAATAGAAAGCGATAATGAGGTTAACCCTTTTACCTTATTGAATAAAACAGAGATCAAAGAAATTTTAGCAAAAGCCATAAATTCACTTCCGGAAAAGGAAAAAATCGTAGTTTCTCTTTATTATTATGAGGATCTTACAATGCGCGAAATAGGGGAGATTATGGGGTATACGGAATCCCGCATATCTCAGATGCATACCAAGGCCATGTTGAGGCTAAGAATCCGTTTAGCCTCGGTCGCAGAGGAAATCGATGGATAAAAAATTAACATTGCCCCCTTTATACTTGGTATTCTTGTACATATACCCCCTGATCCCGAATCCGTGATATAATAAATTTATGGACATGCTCTAATCTCCTTCCTGAAAAATATGCTTGGAAAAAGATTATCATGTCCACATTTTTAAAAAAGCTAGGTACGCAAAAACCGGAAGAACCATATTTCTTTGTGCGATTTCCTTTTGCAGAGAAAGTGATAATGGTTTAAAATGTTTCATAGCAGCTCCTTTGTTTCGTATTTTTAGTACTTTAGCTAAGTCAAGTATACTAAATTGGTGCTGCTTTTTCAAATATTTTTGCTATTTTTTCAGTATGTTGAATATCTTTCCGATCGTTTTTTTAACTGCGAAACTTCAGTAA